>SOIA01000083.1 GCA_004378665.1 Candidatus Aminicenantota bacterium | reverse complement strand
ACTTTTTCATGCATATGTCCCACACACTCATCCGTCATGACAAAAGTGGGAACGCGATACATTTCTGATAGATTGAAAGCTTCGATGGTGAGGTCGAAACATTCCTGAGGCGAATCAGGGGAGAAGGCGATGATTTTGTAATCCCCGTGCGATCCCCATTTGACCTGCATCATGTCTTGCTGACCGGTTAAAGTGGGAAGTCCTGTGGAAGGGCCTCCTCTCTGAACATTTGCGATGACAAGAGGAGTTTCCAACATGCAGGCCAATCCGATGTTCTCCATCATCAGGGAAAAGCCCGGACCAGAGGTCACGGTCATGACTTTCTTCCCTCCCCAGACTGCCCCGATCAAGGCCGAGATAGAAGCGAGCTCGTCTTCCATCTGGATAAAGATCCCTCCGACCATAGGAATTCTTTCTGAGAATCGTTCGGCTGTTTCAGTAGAGGGAGTGATGGGATAACCCGCAAAAAATCGGCATCCGGCTGCCAGGGCCCCTTCGGCAAGGGCATAGTCTCCATCTAAATAGTGAGAACCGGTTAATACTCCTTTAGGGTCTGCTTTCACCTTTTTCACCTTCTTCCTCCTCTTCCTTGAGAGTGACAAATATGGCAAATTCAGGGCATATTGTCTCGCAGAGCTGGCAGTAGAGGCAGTCATCCTCATTCTTGACTATCGGAGGATGATAGCCTTTGATATTGAATTCTTCTGATAATTCAAGGACATCCTTAGGGCAGTATTCCACGCAGAATGCACATCCTTTACATCTGTCTTTTTCGATGTGAATCTTACCCTTTTTTGGTTTTAAATCGCCAAAATGTACCATTTGTCCCTCAGATCAATCCCTTTTCTTTTAAAATGGGCTTTGGGTCGACGTAATGGAGGTCGAATCTCAATGTATCCTCAGGACAGCCCAAGGCAATCGCCAGGAGCTGAGTGAAATAGAGAATAGGGATATTCTTGAATTCAGGGTATTGCTTGATCGTCTCTTTCTGACGGTGGTCAAGATTAAAAGCACACAGAGGGCAGCTCACTGTGACGACGTCTGCGCCCTGGGATTGGGCTGATGTCAGGATATGGTATGTCCGTTCTGCTACGATTTCCGGTTTGTCGACTGTCTGGTAAGACGCACAGCACTCGGTCTTGTAGGGAAAATCTATTGGGTCTCCCCCTAAAACTGTGGTGAGGGTTTCTAAGATCGTCGGGTTCTCCACATCGTCTAACCCGATCTCTTTGGGGCGGACCAGCAGACAACCGTAGTAATTGGCCACTTTCAAACCTTTCAATGGCTTGACTATTTGCTGAGCGATAGCCTCGAATTTGATCTCATCCCTCAGAAGCTCCAGCAGATGAAGGACTTTCACATCTCCTTCGTATTTGATATTTTCGCGGTACATGAAGGTGTTGATTTTATCGAGACTTTCCGGGTCAGATTTGACTCGTTCGTTGGCTCTCTTCAGAGTATTGAAGCACATCGCACAGAGAGTCATCAGGCTGTCTGAATCAGTCTCTTTTGTCCGGATGAGGTTGCGAATGGGAGCCAAGTGATGGATCAGGTCATCGGTGGCTAAAGAAAAAACGGTTCCACAGCAGTTCCACCGTGGAAGTTCTTCGACCTGTATTCCAAGCTTATTCAGAGAACATATGGTTGAGTCTTCAAAATTTTTCGCATTGTTTTTCAGAGTACAACCAGGGTAATAGCTTACTTTCATTATGATTCCTTATGGTATGAATATTATAATTGTTGTGTATCATAATCCATGAATTAAGATGTGAATTTCCTCAGGTTACTGATGATCGCGATCGGAGGAACATCACCTTTTTCCGAATCAGTGAGTTTTTCGACTTTGACATGGTCTTCTCTATTGCGCAGCAGGATTTGTCTGAGCGCTTCGATGACTTCAGCGATATTGATGCCTTTCGGACAGCGGGCGTTGCATGTGAAGCAGGACGCACAGATCCAAATGGATTTGGATTTCAGGAGATCGTCCTTGAGACCGAGTTGAGCATAACGGATGATTTGATTGGGGAGGATGTCCATTTGGGAGACGGCAGGGCAGCCTGCGGAGCACTTGCCGCATTGATAACAGGCAAGGAGGTTCTGATTGCTTAATTCTTCAACCTTGGCAATAAAGGGATCCTCGATTTTTTTCTTGGATAAGTTGATTCTCATGAGAATCCGATCTTTCAAAATAAGGGGCAAATCCCTATAGTTAATATAGGGTTAATAGAGAAAAAGATTACTTTACAGTAGAACACAATTCCAAAAACCTGTCAAGAAAATTTCATAATATTTTAATATTTTCTCCATCCTCCAACGAGAAAAAGAAGGCAGAAAGAATTCAGAAGGAAGAGATAGGTAAGAAGATGAGGGAGTCCGACCAGGGGAATAAGAAGAGATGAGGCGGCAAGCGCACCGAAAAAAGACCCTAAAAGGTCCAATCCATAGCCTAAACCATAATCCTTCTTCTCTTTCAAGAAGAGATGGTTGGAGACAACGAACAGATCCCCACCCAGGAAACCGAGAGCAAGGAGAAAGAGGAAAAAGAAGGCTTCTGGAGGGTACAGCTTGAGCGTGAGTTGAAAGAGAAGGAGCAGGAGCAAAAATCCTGCCTGGATAAGGAGCAGTGGGATGAAATTAAACTTTTTTCGTCTTTTGCCTCGTAGAGAACCCAGGAAGAGGCCCACCATGAAGGACGTCAGAAGAAGCGCGATCCTTTGATAGAGGTATCCATAAAGAGTCTGGAAGGAGATGATCACGATGATCTCAGCAACGATGGTGGTGAAGCCCATCACAGCAAGAGGAACAAGGAAGAATGATGATTTTTTCTTCCTCAGCCAGAGGATGACGAGGAACAAAACGAAAATGATCAGGGGAAAGTCCAAAAGCCAGAAAGAAGGAAGCGATGAGAAGAAAGTGAATATTTTCTTCTCTATACCTTTGAACTGTGTGCTCCACAGAACGGAATTGTAAAAATAGCTTATAGGAGAGAAGTCCAGGTTGATGGTTTTTTTCCCAGTTGAAACCTTTTCTTCTATCATATCCACTCTGAGCGGATTGAGACGAGAAAAAAGGATCTGGGGACTGACGTAGGTGTTCTGCAGGTTGAGCTCATCGATTTTCTGACTGAGTTCCTCGGATTCTATGGACAACTGGCGTGACGATGCGAGGAAGATGTTCGTGTCTCCAGGCACAACTTCAACAACAGGAAATGCTTCTTTGAGAGTGTAGTAAAGCGAGGACAGGAAATCCTGGAGTTCTGGGCTGATATAGTTTTCTGCCGAAGGCACTCGAAAAGAAAAAACACCCGGATCAGTCAACTTCTCTCGAGCTTTCGAGAAGAATTCTTTGGTGTAAAAACGGTTGATCTGAGCTGTGGCCGGTTCTGGCAGATTGAGGATTATCATATCGTACCTTTTTTGGGTTTTCATCAGGAAGGCCCTTCCGTCCTGATAGAATATATGAACCCGTTCATTCTTCAGGATTTCCTGCTCTCTCTCAGGTAAATACCGGAAGGAAAAGCGAATGATTTCCGGATTGAGCTCCACATAATCCACCCGTGCCCTGGGATATTTCAGAATCTGTCTCAAACTTCCGGCAGCGCCGCCGCCGATCAACAGGACGTTTTCAGCCTCGGGATTCTGGAGAAGGGCAAAATGGACAGACTCCTCAGAGGAAGCCAGGTTAGGATAGGAGAAGTCATGGAGGTTGTTGTTGTAGAATGACACCTGCTCTTCGGTTTGAAGGACCTGGAGCTTTCCATACGGAGTGTCCTTGCTCTGAACCAGATGGAAAGGTTTCCAGTGGGCTTTTTGGCTGGGGTGATCAAAAAAGCAGAAGACGACGAGAAGGATGAGGATGGCAAGAGGAAAGAGTATGTGTCTCTTTTCTCCAATGGCCAAAGAGCTCAGCAGGATAACGACCGCCCCGATTATGGCCGCTCCATGCCAGTTGGAGAATAAAGGGATGAGCAAGAAATAGACGAGCAGGCCTGCGGATGCGGAGCCGAGAGACTCCAAAAAATAGACCTGATAGAGGTTTCCTTTCAGGAAATGGGCGTTGAAAACAAAAAGAATCCCCAAGGGGAAGCTGATGCAGAATGAGAGTATCAATGAAGAGATTAATATCGGGATGATTCCTGTTATCTCTCCAGGGAGGATGTTCAGGATGAAGCGGGAATACCTGAGTGCTGTCAGGCATGCGGGAAAAAGAAGAATAACCAGATAATAGGCCAGAACGAATCGTGTTTGAGAAAATCTCAATTTTGAGGCAACGATGCTTCCGACCCCGCCCCAGAGAAGCCATGAGGCGAGGATGAATCCAAAGGTGATTTCATTTCCGTAGAAATGAGCGGAAAATTCTCTCAACAAAAAGATCTGGAAGGAAAGGGCGAGGAACCCCAGGAGAAAAGGCGGGAGAAAGTTTTTCAACTCCAGATTCCTGGAATAGGAGTGGAACAGTTTTCGCATCTCCCCGCAACGATACCAATTTTTTGAATTTGGTAGCCGGTCCTTTGAACAACTGTGTTCTGGCATTTCGGGCAGTAAGTATTTTCGGCTCGATGGCCCGGAACGTTTCCCACGTAGGCATAATGGAGCCCTTCCTCGATGGCAATTTTATGCGCCTTTTCCAGGGTGGATATGGGCGTGGAGGGAAGGTTTTTCATGAGATACATCGGATGAAATCGAGAAAAATGAATCGGGACATCCGGACCGATCTCTTTCCTGATCCACTGGCAGACGCTCCGGAGCTCTTTGGCGCTATCATTCAGCGTTGGAATGACGAGATAGACGATTTCCATCCAGATGTTGTTTTGGGCGATGATCTTAATGGCTTCGAGCACAGGCTCCAGCTTTCCTTTGACGTAGGAAGAGTAGAAATCCTCTGAAAAGGCTTTAAGGTCGACCTTTATGGCATCGACAACCTTTGTCAGTTCAACGAGCGGTTCAGGGTTGATGTAACCTCCAGTGATGACAACACTTTTGATTCCTTTTTTGCGCGCCTCGACTGAGGTGTCGTACATGTATTCATAAAAGATGATGGGCTCAGTGTACGTGTAGGCGATCACAGGGCAGGAGTTCTTCTGGGCACTTTGGACGACAGCCTGAGGGGGAAAGTCGTAATGCGTGACTTGTTCAGGCCTGACCTGGGATATTTCCCAGTTCTGGCAGAATTTGCAGTTCACGTTACAACCAGCCGTGGCTATGGAGAGGGCACTGCTTCCAGGGAGGTAGTGGAAGAGGGGCTTTTTTTCAATCGGATCGATGTTAGCCGAACAGGCTTTTCCGTAGACCAG
>SOIA01000006.1 GCA_004378665.1 Candidatus Aminicenantota bacterium | reverse complement strand
GGAACTAGGTCCTAAACCTAGCGCGTATGCCAATTTCGCCACCTGCCCTTAACTTTTTATTCGGATGGATAAAGGCTGAAGAAATTATTACTGTATTTAAAACCTCATTGCTTTGAGAAGGTGAGGTTAATCTTTGGAATGAAGGCCGAAACAGGTTTTTATATATACCATAACAGCCAGGTTCTTGTCAATTCACATGCACTCATATTAAACATCTCCATTTCCGTGACAGTTTCAAAAGCAGTCAGGTAAGCTGAGGAGTAAGTCATCCGGAGGCGAGCGGGCGATGCGTATCTTAATCCAGAATATCTCTATCTTAGGTGCTCTTCGAGCTTTTTCGCCAACCCCGGATCAATGGTCTTTAGCTTGTTGTAGATCTCTCTAGCGCTGTAGTTATCATGGAGATTCAAGTAGGCGATGGCCAAATTGTACAGAGCATTCGCGTTGTTGGGCTGTAGATCCACGGCTTTCTTTAAAGGGTCCACTGCGGAATCAAAATTCTTGAGGAGCATGTAGTTGACGCCGATAAAATACAAGGCATTGACATTGTCAGGGACGATCTCGACGAGCTTTTTATATACATTTATGGACTGTTGGTACTTTTTTTGCAGATAGTAGATATAGCCGATATTCGAATACGTGTATTCATACCCCGGATTCAATTCCATTGCCTTGCTGAACGCTGCAATGGCTGCGTTGTACTTTTTGTTATTCATGTACATGTAACCGAGGTTGTAGAAAGCTTCGTAATTATTGGGGTCCATCTGGGTTATTTCTACGGCGATCTGGATCGCTTTGTCAGGCATTTTCGCTTTGTCGTACATCATAAGCATCACTCGATAAGGCCTGATCGGGTCTTCAGGCATCACCTGGGAGATCTTTCTGTAAGTTTCCTCAGCTTTATCGTACTGCTTTGATCTCTCATAAACTTGGGCCAGATCATAACCAATCCTCACTTCATCCGGTTTTTCCTTCATGGATGCTTGAAAAGCTGCGATGGCCTCGTCATAATTTTCCAGCTCGACATAACAGACAGCCATTCTGTAATAAGTCTCCCAGGCATTCTCCGGATTGGACTCGAGATACTTTTTATAGGCATCAGCGGCACTCTCAAATTTCTTGAGATCCTGGAGGGCACTCCCGATGTAATAGAAGGCATCCTTGTAAATCGGGTTGAGTTCAACTGCCTTCTCCAGGTAAGGAAGAGCTTTTTCAAAACGTCGCATTTTAATGTACACCATTCCCATTCCGTAATACGCCTTATCCCGCGAAGCATCCATTGAGATAACCTTCTCATAGGCTAATATGGCCAGTTCGAAATCTCTCTGGCTGTCGTAAACAGATGCCAAAATGGAGTGAACTTCGATGTCGTCAGGCCTTGCCTGCCTAACTTTTTCTAAATATTGCCGGGCTCTTCCGGTCTCATCGAGAAAAGCGGAGACCTTCCCTGCAAACAGAGCTCCTTCTGTCGTCGCAAGATAATCCTCGGGCTGCCAGTTCTTAAATTTGATTAATGTTTGCTTTTGTATATTCTTCAATGAATTAGAAGCAAGCGTGATTCTCAGTCTTCTTTCAAAGAAAATAACTACTCCCAGGACCTGTCCGTTTTCATCCAAGAGAGGCGCTCCGCTGAAATATCGCGGAATATCAAGTGATGTCCGGACAACCTTTTTATCCGCACCGAGGTCAAACACATCATTGACCTCTCCATTTGAAACCACGATCTCTCCGGATTCATTGCTTCCTACGACAGATACTTTTTTACCCGACTCCAATTCGTCTGAATTCCCAAACGCGAGAGCAGGTGCTTTTCCCTTGATACGAAGCAGGGCAATGTTTAAATTCTTATCCACGGCTAAAATTCCATCAACCTTAACAATTTTTCCCTTAAAATTTTTCGCTATCACTGACGTTGCCTTAGATATCACTTGATAACAGGTGGCGATAACTCCTGGCTCGATCACAAATCCTGTCCCCTCTCCAACGATCTGTTTGGCATCATCCACACCCATGAGAGTAATGATTCCTTCTTTTTGGGCGTCCAATATCTTTTGGGAATCTTCAGATTGCGAGAAAAGAAAAGTGACTGGAAGAAGGAAGAGAATAACGCATGAAATGACTCTTCTGGTTATGATCGCTCTCATCATGACCTCCTTTGAGATATCATTATTCACTTTTGTGAGAGTATTAATCGCTAAAAATAAATTTACACCTTGAGGAATATTCTGTCAAATCTTATCTGGGCTCTCTCATATCACGAGGATCGTATTCATGAAACCGAATCCATTTCGAGGTGTCCTGCTCCCTCTAGATTTCTATTCGATTCATTGCTTTGTTCTTCGCTCAAGAGAGCAAGGTGAGGATTTGTATCCCACAGTCTGTTACTCAGAGATTTGACAAACACTCGTATCCCGGTTAGCTTAAAAAAAACAGACATTGCCATGATGAGAAAGCCCATTAAAATTTCATGCTCCTTGGCTTCTTCATTCCCTCCGGATCAGAGGGATGCATGATATGAGTCAGAGAAACAGGATTGCGCTGGTTTATTTCCTGACTCTCGGGGGGATACTTCTTTGTGTGGGGATTATCTTCCTCGCTCCATACCTGAAGAGCCGAGGGTCTGGCTTGAATGCCTTCGCTTATTTGTTTTTTGCACCGACCTGCCACCAAATCCCAGCTCGATCCATTTGTTTTTTCGGACACCCGCTAGCCGTATGTGCCCGCTGCCTGGGGATCTATATCGGGTTTCTGGGAGGAATGGGGATCTACGCTCTGCGGAGAGGATTCTCTGCCGTCGCAATGCCCAAAGTCCGCACTCTTATACTGGTCACATTTCCTCTTATCCTCGACGCGCTGGGGAATCTTTTCCACCTCTGGAACGCTCCCCACTGGCTCCGTTTCTTGACAGGAATCCTCTGGGGCTCGATCCTTCCTTTCTACTTCATAACCGGTGTGGCTGATTTCTTTATCCAAAAGAAACGACTGAAAGCGGGGAGGCCTGAAAATATCTCTTGAAATCAGGATGAGAATCAAAATAGAATATAACAAACGGACAGAGAAGGAGGAAGGATGAACGAGCAAAGAACGCTGACATTGACACCGGCTCTCATAGGGGGTGTTCTTGTAGGAATACTCTCCGGCATTCCCCTTGTCAATTGTCTTTGCTGCCTCTGGATTATCGGAGGAGCGATGCTTGCGTCTTATCTTCTTATCAAAGACTCCACAGCCCGCCTAACTTCCAGCGACGGGGCCATTATCGGCGTTTTCACAGGAATCGTGGCGGCCGTGGTCAAAACAGTAGTCGAGTTGATAATGACTCCTTTGAACAAGCGGTTTTTCCAGGGGTTAATGGAAAGGTTCGCCGAATACATGGAAGAGATGCCCCCTGGATTAGAAGAAATGTTTGATGAAAGTGCTTTCGAAACAACTGTTCCGAGGATTCTAATCGGGCTTTTGATGAGCGGAATCATCTTCTCTGCCCTGGGAGCGCTGGGAGGAATCATCGGCATATCCCTTTTCCAGAAAAAACCTCCCCAGCCCCCTCAAGGAGCCCCAAATGTCCCTGAAAACACAGGTAATCGTCAACCCTGAATCCAACAAGGGGAAGACGAGGCAAAGATGGAATCAGATTAAAGAAGGTCTGAAGAGTTTTTTAAAAGAATTCAAGTACGAATTCACAGAAAAGCCCTTCCAGGCCACTGAAATATCCAGATTGGCGATAAAGGAAGGCACTGAGCTGATCGTCGGAGTCGGGGGGGATGGAACGATCAACGAGATTGCCAACGGCTTCTATGAAGAAAAGAAAATTATCAATCCAAAGGCGGCTCTCGGCATAGTGCCTTCAGGAACGGGCTGCGACTTCACGAGGAGCCTGAACATCCCTCTGGGATTGAAGAAAGCTCTGAACGTCATCACTCATGCCCCCTCTTCCTTGATAGATATCGGCAGGGTCAGGTACAAAAGCCATTCCGGCAAAGAGGATGAAAGATTCTTCCTGAACGTTTCGGATTTCGGGATTGGAGGGGAAGTCGTCAAGAAAATCGACGAAAACCGGATGAAGCGGAAAGCCTCATCCTACCTGAAATGCTTGATCTCCACGTACATCTCCTACAAGAATAAGAGGATCCATATTAAGGTCGACGGTGAAGACCTGCCTGTGGATGAGTATCTCATCGGGACAATATCCAATGGAAGGATTTTCGGAAAAGGAATGAAAATCGCTCCGGACGCGAAGCTGGATGACGGGCTCTTCGACGTGGTTTTGGTGAAAGGGATGAAGAAGCTGGAATTCTTCATGAATGTCTGGAAGATCTACTCGGGAACGCATCTCTCCCATCCAAAAATATCCATGATCCGCGGGAAAAAAATTGAGGCCTTCTCTGCCGATGAGGAAAAAGAGGTCCTCATCGAAGTGGACGGAGAGCAGGTCGGAACACTGCCCGCTACCTTTGAAATCGTCCCGCAGAATATTCTCGTGAAAGCTCATCTTTGATGAATCGAAGAGCGAGGGGCTCTGCGCAGAATGACTAAGTCCTCTTTCCGATAAAACCCATCCCTATTACTCCCGAGTCTGCTTTGTCTCTCTCTTATTCTGAGAGTAAAGAACGCGGCTGTTTGTGAAAACGACTCTTCCCTCATCATCATAGTACTTATAAATCTTCTTCCTGTTCCTTATAGTGGAGTTCGGGTAAGTGGATTTAACCTTTTCTATGAATCTCCGGGTTTCCGGAAAAGGAGGGACTCCCCCATACTTTTTTATGGCATTATGACCAGCATTATAAGCGGCCAGCACATGATCGGTCTTCCCCTCGAAGAGATTCATCAAATCTTTTAAATATTTGACTCCTCCTTCGATATTCTGTCTGGGATCGTAAAGATTCCTCACTCCGTACCTTTTTGCTGTCTCCGGCATGAGCTGCATGAGTCCCACTGCCCCCTTGGAGGAGACGGCATTGGGATCGTAATTCGATTCAGTCCGGATTATGGAATGGATCAGAGAGGCCTCCAATCCATATTCTTCAGCCACGGATTCTATGAGGGAATCGAATCTTTGTGGGGATCCGGGTTCAGCCCTGGCCTCGATCTGCAAAAAGAGGAAAGCCAAACACACTAAGAACGCGGCAGTTCCAATTGTCTTCAATCTCAGCGGGGCGGTTTTCTTCATCATCTTTTTTATTATCAGTATCATATAATGAATGATTTTAAAAAATTATTCAATCCCCTTTTGCGGTGGTTTTTCTCTTTTATGGAGGTCATGTCACTATTTCTTCGGGGACAGGCTCTTTCTTCTTTTAAGTCTAGATTATTCACTAGTCGAGGTTGCCGTAGATGTCGTTGCGAATAAAGACCTTTCCCCTCTCTGTTTCAAGGAATCATCTTTTCGATGATCTTGCGGCTCTGTTTAAGAACTTGATCCAGCTTCTCAGGTTGGGTTCCTCCGGCCTGGGCAAAGTCCGGCCGACCTCCTCCCCCACCGCCTATTATCGGGGCAATCTCCTGCACCAATTCATCAGCTTTGAGGCGGTCTGTCAAATCCTTGGTCACCGCAATGACCAGAAAAACTTTCTTTCCAGAAACTGATCCCAGAATCACGACTCCCGAGCCGATCTTCTGTTTGAGCGAGTCGGCCAGCTCCCGAAGCTCTGTGTTGTTCAAATCCTTGACTGTCTGAACAAGGACAGATATTCCTTTTATCTTTTTGACCTTTTCCTCTTTCTCCTCGAGTTCGTGCTTGGCTATCTTCTGTCTCAGGGCTTTGGTTTCTCTCTCTTTGGCCTTCACGGATTCCTTCAGTTTCTCTATCTGAGTGAGAAGCCCGGTTCTCGGAGAACTCAGGACCGTCTGAACATCGATCATCAGTTCCTCTGTCTCCTGTGTGTGTTTCAACGCCTCTTCCCCGGTCAACGCTTCGATCCGCCTCATGCCCGCAGCAATACTGGACTCCGCAGTGATCTTGAATAATCCGATCTGTGAGGTCGAGTGCACGTGAACTCCACCGCAGAGCTCTTTACTGAAATCACCGATGGTGACCATCCTCACCTTCTCGCCATACTTCTCTTCGAAGATGGCTACGGCTCCTTCTTCAAGCCCTTCTTCCAAAGTGGTGACTTTGGTTTTCACATCGATGCCTTCTCTTATTTTCTCATTAACAAGTAGTTCAATCTGTTCGAGTTCAGAACTGCTCAGAGCCGCAAAATGAGTGAAGTCGAACCTGAGGCGGGATGACTCCACAAGCGATCCGGCCTGTTTGACGTGGTCGCCCAGAATCTGCCTCAATGAGGCGTGGAGAAGGTGGGTTGCTGTGTGATTGTTACTGATCTTCCTGCGGTTCGGCACGTCCACAGCCGCTTCCACTTTGTCCTCCACTCTGACCTTTCCTGAAATCACTTTAACTTTATGGGAGATGAGATCAGGCGTGGGATAAAAAGCGCTCTCGACGACTGCGGCGAAATGAGAATTTTTCAAAATTCCCGAATCGCCTGTCTGGCCGCCGGCTTCAGCATAAAATGGAGTCTGTTCAAGAAAAATTTCCCCAACATCCCCTTCTTTGAGTTCTTGAATGATCTGATCCTTTTTCAAAAGAGCAATGATTCTGGCTTCCGGGATTTTCTCTTGCTCATACCCCACGTACTGCACGCTGAGTCCCTTGAGCTTCTCATATATTTTCTTTCTCTTTTGTTTCTCTTCCCCTTCCCAAGAAAGGCGTGCTCTCTCACGCTGTTTCTCAAGTTCTTTATGGAATCCCTTCTCCTCCACATCCATATTCTGTTCTTCTGCCAGTTCCCTGGAAAGGTCAAGCGGAAAACCGTATGTATCATACAGTTTGAACGCTTTTGCCCCGGAAAGAACTTTCTTCCCGGCCTTTTTGGCTTCTTTGATGTACTGATTAAATGTCCTTAATCCTGAAGAGAGGGTTAAAGAGAAACGCTTTTCTTCCGATTGACAGACTTTGGAAATATAGTTGGCTGAAGGGAGAAGCTCTGGATAGGCATCCTTCATGATATCACAGACCACACCGACCAGCTTGTAGAGGAAAGGTTCTTCGATTCCTATCGAATTCCCCTGACGAAAGGCCCGGCGGATCAGCTTCCGCAGAACATAGCCCCGGCCTTCGTTGGCGGGCATGATTCCATCCGCAACGAGGAAGGACACAGCTCGGACATGGTCGGCGATTATTCGCACAGCCACATCCCCCTCATCATCAGAAGGGTATTCTCTCCGGGCGAAACCGCAAACCTCCTGGATAAGGGGCTTTAAGAGATCTGTATCAAAGTTGCTTTTCTGCCCCTGGAGAGCCACAGCCAGCCTTTCCAGTCCCATCCCGGTGTCTATCGAAGGCGAAGGCAATGGATGCTGCTGACCTTTCTCATCCTGATGGAACTGCATGAACACGAGGTTCCACAGTTCTAAAAAGCGGTCACTCCCACTCTCGATCAAGCGATAAGGCTCCCCCTCCTCGATCTCCGCACCTATGTCGTAATGGATCTCAGAACAGGGACCACAGGGACCGGTTTCTCCCATCGCCCAATAATTGTCCTTCTTCCCGAAGCGGAATATCCTCTCTGGAGGGAGGCCGATGGTTTTATTCCATATTGTGTAGGCCTCATCATCTTCTTCGTAGACCGTCGCGTAGATGTTTTCTTTCTTGAGCTTGAACACCTCCACGATGAGCTCCCAGGCATACTCGACTGCTTCTTTTTTGAAATAATCGCCGAATGAGAAATTTCCGAGCATTTCGAAAAAAGTATGGTGCTTGTTCGTTTTCCCCACCTGCTCCAGGTCGTTGTGCTTACCGCTGACTCTCATGCACTTCTGGACAGATGCAGCCCTCTTGTAACTTCTCTTCTCGAGTCCTAAAAAAGTGTTTTTGAACTGGTTCATCCCTGCATTTGTGAACAGAATGGTGGGGTCGTCTTTAGGAAGGAGAGATGAGCTTTTGACTATTTTGTGGCTTTTATCAGAAAAGAAATCTAAAAATGTTTCCCGTATCTCCTGAGACTTCATTTAATGTTTTATTTATTTTCTTTCTTAATCTCGGACATCTCCTTTTCCATCTCTTCACGGGAGACATCGGATGAGGACTGAATACCCGCCACTCTGAGCTTGAAGTCGTTAGGATTCGAGGAATACCTCAGACCCTGCTCAAAAGATATCAGGTCATTCTTGTAGAGATAGTATATCGACTGGTCAAAGGTCTGCATGCCGTACTGGGAGACACCAGCTTCGATCGCATCCCTGATGAGCGCTGTCTTTTCCTTCTTGATGATGCATTCCTGGATGTAGGGAGTGTTGATCATGATCTCCACAGCTGGAACCCGTCCTTTTCCCCCTTTTTCCGGAATCAGGCGCATGGATATGACACCCTTCAAGATACTGGAGAGCTGGAACCTGACCTGCTTCTGGCTGTGAGGCGCAAAGACAGAGACGATCCGGTTGATCGTTTCCACAGAATCCAGGGTGTGCAGCGTGCTCATAACCAGGTGCCCCGTCTCGGCAGCGACTATGGCCGTATCTATTGTCTCTTTATCTCTCATCTCACCCACCAGAATGACATCAGGGTCTTCTCGGAGAGCGGCTCTGAGTCCCCTGGAGAAATTTTTCACATCCACTCCCACTTCTCTCTGGCAGACAGTGGATTTTTTATCCCGGTGCAAGTATTCGATAGGATCTTCGATAGTGATGATATTTTCTGTCCGTTGGGTGTTGATGAAGTCAACCATGCTGGCCAGCGTGGTTGTTTTTCCGCTTCCCGTTGTTCCGGTGCACAGAACCAGTCCCCTCTGCTCAAGAGAAATCATCTCCAGCACTTCGGGCAACCTGAGATCCTTGATCGACTGGGGTTCCAGAGGAATAATTCTTAAAGCAATAGCCAATGATCCTCTCTGGTGAAAAATGTTTCCCCTGAACCTTCCAAAACCCGCAAAACTGTAGGCCAAATCCAGGTCCAGGTCTTCTTCAAGCAAGCTTTTTTGAGATCCAGTCATGATCTGGGCGGCCAGCTCTTTTGAGTCGGCTGCGGTCAATCTGGGGAAAGCAGTCAAAGGTTTCAAAACTCCGTTGATACGAAGAATAGGATGATTTCCTGGCTTGATGTGAAGATCCGAAGCGTCACTTTCTATAGCTATTTTTAAAAGATCATCAATTTTCATCATTCATTCTCCTGAAAACGAGTTTAGAAATACACGAGCCAATTGTATGTGTCTCCTTTTTTTCCATCGATGTAATCAAAAAATTCATCCTGGAGCTTTTTTGTGATTGGTCCTCTTGAGCCGCTCCCTACGGCAATCTTGTCTATCGAACGAATCGGCGTGATTTCCGCAGCGGAACCGGTGAAAAAGACCTCATCAGCAATGTAGAGCATTTCCCTGGGAATCGTCTCCTCGACAAACGGAATTCCCGCATCCTTGGCCAAACGGATGACAGTGTCTCTCGTGATTCCGGGAAGGATGGATGCGGAGAGAGGAGGTGTATGAATCTTGCCATCCATCACGAGAAATATGTTTTCTCCGCTTCCTTCAGAGATGTGTCCTCTCACATTGAGGGCAATCCCCTCCACATATCCCTCAAGTATAGCCTCCATCTTGATCAACTGGGAGTTCATATAGTTTGCTCCGGACTTCGCCAGGGCTGGAAAAGTGTTAGGAGCCATTCTTTGCCACGTGGAAACCTTGACATCCACACCTTTCTCCAGGGCTTCCTCTCCCAGGTACTGCCCCCATTCCCAGACAAGAATTACACAGTCAACCGGATTGGGGAAAGGGTCCACTCCCAAGGTTCCATATCCACGGTACACTATCGGCCGGATGTAGCAAGCCTTGAGATTATTCGCCTTGATCGTTTCGATCACGGCTTTTTCGAATTCTTCTTGAGTATAGGGGACTTCCATGCGGTACATTTTACATGAGTTATAAAGTCTTTTGATATGGGCATCGAGACGGAAAATCACTGGTCCTTTTGGAGTGTCGTAGGCCCTGAATCCATCAAACAGGCTGCTTCCATAATGGATAACGTGGGAAGCCACATGGATATTCGCATCTTTCCAGGCGATGAACTTCCCGTTCATCCAGACAACTCCATCTTTCTCATTGAATGGACTCATTCATGACTCCTGTATTAATTTTTGATGCTTTACTATTTGCTTATGACTATTATGAAACTGGCATTTCATCTTATCTTAATCACCGATTGAAGTCAATCTGGGATAAGGCGGAGCTTGTATTTCCGCCTTCCTTCATCCCCTTCTCTCATACCATTTCGCCGCAATGCGGACAAATCTTAGACTTATAAGGTAAAGGACGGCGGCAGTTCCAGCAGGGATTTGTCGCAGTCCTCTCTCTTGCCTTGATCCGTCCCAAAATATCATCGATTTCAGATTTTTTCGAGTCCTTCCCTTTAAATACAGCGAGCCGTCTGATGATCTCTGAAGGTTTCTGAAATCTCTCATCTGTCTTGGTGGCGAGACACTTCATGATGATGGCATCGACATCCTTGGGAACATTGGTGTTTTTCAAGCGGGGCGGCTTGATTTTCCCACTCTTAGCCTTTTCCAGGATCTTAAAGGGATCAGGATCAATGATCGGAGGCTCTCCGGTGATCATTTCATAGAATATGCACCCGAGAGAATATATGTCCGAGCTGAAGGTCGCTTTTCCCATGAACTGCTCAGGTGCCATGTATGGAGGCGAACCAATCCTCGTTGAGGCATAAGGGATATTATTCAGCCATACGGAAGTGCCAAAATCTGTGATTTTTGCGGTTCCGTCCTCTGAGATGATGACGTTCGAAGGCCGCAAGTCCCTGTGAACGATCTTGTTTTTGTGGGCATGGTCCACACCGTAGCTGATCTGAGTCATGTAATCAATGGATCTCTCTATATCCAAAATTCTCTCTTTATCGATAATTTTTTCCAGAGTTTTTCCTTTGATGTATTCCATCACCATGAAAAAGACCTTGTTCTCTTTCTCAGCGGTGAGCATCCGGACAATATTCGGATGATTCAAAGCGGCCTGAAGCCTTGGCTCTTTCAAAAGCTTAAAGAGCTCCATGGACTGTTTATGGGGAACCTTGATCGCGACTTTAATATTCAGCCAGGTATCCTTGGCCAGAAACACAGAGCCAAAACCCCCGCTTCCCAGAGAACGCAGTATCTGGTATTTTCCGACTTTCTGTCCTTTTAGAAACATATTAAAGATTCCAAAAATGAGAGACCATTGCCAGGCCGGACAACGCGGCTGTCTCCGCTCTCAATATCTGTTTTCCAAGACTCACGGCTTCATATCCATGACTCAGGATAGTCTTCTCCTCTTCATCGGTCCAGCCTCCTTCCGGTCCCACAAGGATGATAACCGATGAGGGAGGCTTTTCTTTCTCGCGACCGGAACCAGAGCTTCGGACCAAAATATCCCTCAGATACTTCCCTCTGTTTTCGCTCAAAACAAGCTTTAAAGTTTCCTGCCTTTCTTCTATCAAGCTCTTGAGTGACACCGGAGGCAATATGGAAGGGAAGAAAGGACACTTGCATTGCTTAGCCGCCTCACGAACAATCTTCTCCCACCTTTCCAGCTTCTTCTCAGCCTTACCCTCTATCCTGACAACGGTGCGGGCGGTGATCACCGGGATAATCATCGAGGCGCCCAATTCCGTTGCCTGCTGGAGAATAATGTTCATTCTTTTTGATTTGATGATCGCCTGGGCGAGGGTTATCTTCACACCAGGCTCGGTTGTTCCCTCCTTCTCCAGGATTGTGAGCCGCGTTCCCGCCTTGGTGACCTCCTCGACTCTGGCCAGGTAACGTGTGCCTTGTTCATCAAAGAGCCAGACTTTCTCCTTGGGCCTGATTCTGGCGACATTACTCAGATGATGGTGTTCGTCTCCGTGAATAAAAACGGAGGAAGAATCAATGTCGCTTTGTCTGATAGAAAAACGATTCGAAGTCAACCTATACTCTAATGAAAAATATTTTTCCCTTTTTTCTTACTTTTTTGGATCTGAGGCTCCGCATCCTCTCCCCTAGATCGGGCAAATTCCTGGAGCAAGACCTTCTGCTCCTTTGTCAATTTCTTTGGAGTTTCCACATTAATCTTGACGAATAAATCACCTTTTCTATGGCTGTGAAGACCTTTTATCCCGCTTCCTTTCAGCCGGAAGACCTCCCCTGGCTGAGTCGCTGCAGAAATCTCGAGAGGCTCTTTACCATCAAGAGTAGGTATTTCGACAGTCGTTCCCAGGGCAGCATGGGTAAAGGGTATTTGAATCTCGCAGTAGAGATCGTTTCCCTCCCGTTCAAAAAAATCATGCTTCTTCAGGCAGATGATCACGTACAGGTCTCCCCTTGGAGTCCCTTGATCTCCGGCTTCCCCTTCTCCTTCTACCCTGAGTTTTGTTCCGTCATCCACACCTGCAGGAATATTAATCGTCAATTTTCTCTTCTCTCGGACTTTTCCGGATCCCTTGCACTCCATACAAGGGGAATCGATGATTTCCCCTGTTCCTCTGCAGGAGGAACACGTGCGTGAGACCACAAAAAATCCTTGCTGATAACGAACCTGTCCTCTGCCCTGGCACGTCCGGCAGACTGATTTCTGAGTGCCCGGCTTCATTTTCGAACCGTGACATACCGAACAGAACTCCACTCGGTTAAGCTTGAATTCCTTATCGGCGCCAAAAGCACTTTCCTCTAAAGTGACCTGGTATTCCAAGGCTAAGTCTCTTCCTCTCTGGGGATAGTGCGATCTCGCTCGCTGTCTTGTACCGAAGAGGTCTCCGAATCCAAAATTGAAAAAATTTCCAAGAATATCCTCGAAATCCTCAAAAATGGAGGAATTAAATCCTGTGAAACCGCTGAAACCCTCGCCCCGCAAACCATCGTGACCTAACCTGTCATAAACCGACCTCTTTTCAGGGTCTGCGAGAACGCTGTACGCTTCCGCAGTCTCTTTGAATTTTTCTTCGGCCTCCTTATTTCCAGGATTCCTGTCAGGGTGGAACTTCAGAGCCATCTGGCGGTAAGACTTTTTGATCTCGTCTGAGGACGCATTCCTTGAGACACCAAGGATCTCGTAATAGTCCGTTTTGATCATTCTTCCTTAACTTTTTCTTCCTTTTCCGCTTCTTTTTTTTGAGCCTTGGCGATGATCTTCTCGATCTCTTCGTTGGACAGACCGGAGGAAGGCTTGACCTCGATCTTTTTCAACCTTTCCGAATCCACATCTTTGGCTGTCACCTTGACGATCCCATCCGCGTCTATCTCGAATGTGACATCTATCTGAGGAAGTCCGGCGGGTGCGGAATGGATTCCCACCAAATTGAATACACCCAGAGATATATTCTCTGAAGCATTCTCACTCTCACCCTGAAGAACATGAACCCGGACTCTCTTCTGGTTATGGCGGACCGTAGTGAACGCCCGGGTCCTTCTTGTCGGGATGGTCGTATTCCTTGCGATAATCCGGGCAAAGGCGTCGTTTTCCGCCTCAACTCCTAAAGAAAGAGGAGTCACATCGAGAAGGAGTGTCGACTCGTCTGTTTCACCTTTTATGATTCCTGATTGAACAGCCGCTCCCAGAGCCACAATCTCTTCAGGATTGATATCTTCCACGGGGTCCTTTCCGAAAAAATCTTTGATCATCTCTTTCACTTTGGGCATCCGTGTCTGGCCGCCGACTAAAATGACCTCTTCAATATCTTTAGGATTCAGCTTGCTGTCCTCGAGTGTCTGTTCAATAAACGGAAAAGTCTTCTCGATCAAATCGCTCGTCAATTCCTCCAGCTTTTCTCTTGACAGATTCAGTTTGATATGTTTTGCCCCGGATTTGTCAGAAAAGATAAAAGGGAGATGGATCTTGTTTTCCTGGGAGAAGGAAAGATTTTTTTTCGCGCTCTCCGCGGCTTCTTTTATACGCTGCCGGACGAATACATCCTTGGAGAGGTCGATCTTGTTCTCTTTTTTGAATTCCTCGATGATCCAATCCACAATCCGATCATCAAAATCTTCGCCTCCCAGGTAGGAATTCCCGTTTGTGGCCAAAACATGGAAGACGCCATCGCTCACTTCCATCAGAGTGATGTCAAAAGTTCCTCCTCCGAGGTCGTAAACAGCAACGATCGCATTTTTTCTTTCATCGATCCCGTAAGCCAGGCAGGCTGCGGTAGGCTCGTTTATGACGCGCGCGACATTCAAACCGGCAATTCGAGCCGCATCCTTTGTGGCCTTCCTCTGATGGTCATTGAAATTGGCCGGGACAGTGACCACAGCATCAGACACTTCCTCTCCGAGGTGAGATTCAGCGCATTCCTTCAGATATTCGAGGATCATCCCTGAAACCTCTTGAGGGCTGATGGCTTTTGAATTCAGGGAAACCATGACATCCCCGTTGGGAGCATCCGTCAAATTGTAAGGCATCTTCTTTTTCGCCTCTTGGGCTTCTTTCGAATCGAATTTTTTCCCGATTAGTCTTTTTATGGATGTTACCGTATTCCCGGGATTCGTTGTCGTCTGTCTCTGGGCAAAGCTTCCGACCAGCTTTTCGCCGCTATCCGTGACGCTCACAACAGAGGGTGTGGTCCTCTGCCCATCCAGGTTCGGTATAACTTGAGGCTTCCCCCCTTCGAAATAGGCAATGCAAGAATTCGTTGTTCCTAAATCGATTCCGATCACATGGCCCATCTTCATTCGCTCTTCTTGGGGACTGCAACTTTCACAAGGGTGGGACGCAAAAGCCTGTTGTGGAGTGTATATCCTTTCTGCAGCTCCTCCATGACCTCAGGCTCCTGCACATCTTCAGATTCCTCAGTGATAAAAGCCTGGTGCAGACGAGGATCGAACTTTTTCCCTTCTATCTCAATAGGCCTGGCTCCGAATTTGACCAGCATATCTTGATACTGTTTGTATATCATTTCGACTCCCTCTCGAAAACTCTTCCCATTTCCCTGGTCCTGACTCTCCAGAGCTCTCTCAAAATTATCCAGAACAGTAAAGAGTTCCTTCAGGAACTCAGAGAGGGCGTACTGGTAGAATTCGGTTTTATCTCGTTCAAGCCTCTTCTTCAAATTCTCCATATCCGCCATCTTTCTCAGGATTAATTCATTCAATCTTTCATTTTCTTTTTTCAAAAGCTTGATATCCTCGTCTTTCTTCTTCAATTTATCCTTCAATGCCTGCGTTGAGCTCTGTGCGGGCTTTGTATTCTGTATCTTTTTTGCTGGACTTACTGTCTTTTTTGCCATCTTTCCTCCTACTGGCTGAAACTGATAGTTTGGCTGAGCCTGTTCGCGACAGAATCCACAAGAGGAATAATCTGCTTATACAGGATTCTTTTTGGCCCGATTATGCCCAGGGAACCTAGAATCTGACTGCGGTATCCATAATGGGAGAGTATGAGGGAACAGTCTTTGATGTCTGGGATGTTCAGCTCGGAACCGATCAGGACTTTGACGCGATCCAGGCTGATAAAATCAGAAAGAAGCTTGGCAAGCTTTGCCTTTTCCTCGAAATTTTGAAAGAGGGCCTTCAATTTTCCCATTTCAAAAAGATCGTGCTTTTCCAGAAGCTTGGAAGTTCCCTGCAGAAAAATCTGACTTTCCTCTTCTTCCTGGGCAATATAAGCCTTCAGCAGGCTTATCAATTTATCGATTATGTCCTCATACCTGATCTTGAATTTGGGAAGTTCTTTGAGGAGATAATCCCGAATAATAAACATATTTTGCCCCGAAAAATTCTGATTGATATACTGAGAGGCTCTGTCAAGTTCAAGTTGAGTGAAATAGGTGTTTATCTGGAAAATCTCGTTCAAGACAAAGTTTGAGGTTGTGATCAGGATGATCATAACCTTGTATTCGGAAATCTTGATGAAACGGATATGACGGAAATTGATTTTTGAAATCCTCGGGGAAAGAACAAACCCTAAATTATCCGAATGTTCCGATAAAACTTTGGAAACCTGGTTCAACAGAGAGTTGAGATCGCTCAATTCCATCGAGAAATCCTCGGGCAGTTCAACCTTCTTTTCTGGAAGAATGGTTTCTTCGAACAAGTTGTTCACGTACAGCCTTAAACCCTTATCCGTCGGGATGCGGCCCGCAGATGTGTGAGGCTGAAAGAGATATTCTTGTTCTTCAAGTTTGGTCATTATGTTTCTGACTGTCGCCGGGGAAACGGGCAGAGGGCTTCTCTGGG
>SOIA01000337.1 GCA_004378665.1 Candidatus Aminicenantota bacterium | reverse complement strand
TGATGTCCCCTTTTTTATTTACTGTCGTGGTACTCCGTCAGCTTCTCGCTGAGCCAGGCCCAGATCTTCTTGTGGAAATCCCAGCTTGGAGGATTGCTCTTCAGGAAGGAATTCAGGTTGATCCCCTCCTCATCCTGAGGCGTGATCCTGAATTTCCGGACGGTGTCCCAAAGGATCGGAAACTCTGGATGGAACTGTGTACCGAGCACG
This sequence comes from Candidatus Aminicenantota bacterium, assembly GCA_004378665.1. GTDB lineage: Bacteria > Acidobacteriota > Aminicenantia > Aminicenantales > Aminicenantaceae > SOIA01. The sequence continues at coordinate 1,405 of SOIA01000337.1, read as the reverse complement.
TGCGGGTATTTCTCGTGTTCGATTCCTTCCACAACTTTGCCATCTAGGGATGTGGCGATGATCGTCATCCCCTTTCCCGGCGTCTCCACCATCTGGTGATGGCTGCTGATGATATACGGGGTGTCGTCTTCTTTAAATCCGAGGACTGAGCAGAATTTACCTTCTCCGCTGAGTTTTACCCGGTGGAGGTTGTACCCGATGAGCTTTTCTTCAGGGAATACACGGGAGTAGGGATTATTGTGCCAGTTTTCCCGGTCCAAAGCGAACACGTCTTCGAAATACTCTTTTCCGTATTTTTCAGACCAGATGTCCTGGGTCAATGTGCCGCCAGTGCCCACGTTAAGGCTCTGGGCTCCGAGGCATATCCCGAGCACGGGAAATTCCGGATCGGACTCCAGGAAAGGCGAGAGGCTTTCATCCTGGAATCCTCCGAGGAGATGAAAAATAAAGGAAAGCTCCAGAAAGTGGCGGTAAGTGGTGTAGATGCCGGACAGGAGATTCGTTTTTTCTCCATAAATGTAGGGAGGAATATCCGCTCCACCGAAAAAAATGATCCCGTCAGATTTTCTGAATATTTGTTCGAATTCCCCGCTGCAGGGATTATTCTCAAAAAGAGTGTCTTTGTTGAGTTCACCCGAAATTTTGTGGAACTTGATCCATCTGAGGTCATTGTCTTTGACGAATTCTATCGATCTCTCGTAATCGGTTCGTTCTTTCTCGTGATAGATACCGATAACAGTCAGGTTTTCCACGGTGATCAATCCCTGTTCCCGAAGCTCGATCAAAGCTTTGAGAGAGCCCAGGGAAGGATAAAAAATGGACAATCTCACTTCTTCAGAAAATTGTTCTGCAGTATCGAAGAATCGTTCGGGAGGCTGGTAAGGGGCTTTGCATCCGTCAAGCAGGAAGATGAAAGTCGCGAATAAGATGAATAAGGCGAAAATCACAGGTTTTTTAGAATAGGATTTTTTCATTCCTGGTTCTCCTGTTTTCTAATCGGATTGCTCTTTTTCAGGACCGGAAAGAATTATAATTTCCTTTTCTGGATTTAGCAACAGAATATAGAATGAGGATGTGAAATGTTGTAAAATAAAATGTCAGCTCGGCGTTCCGGAGAGGGAAAACAATGAAACGCAAAAAAGAGGATGAAGAAGGTGTTCAGTACGAGCTGCTGTTCTACTCGGGCTACAAAGGAGACGAGATTCCCAGGGCTGTCGTCATCGACAACCGGGAATTCAAGATACAGGAGGTGGTCTCTCGACAAAGAGTTCTTGACCAGACGACCGGAAGAAGGTCAGAGGTTTTTCACTGCAGGATGGACGGAGAGAAGGTGAAGATCATTCGCTTTGAGTCAGGCGAGTGGGAGATTTCCTTCCCTGAAGAACGAAGGAGATAAAGTCGATAT
>SOIA01000390.1 GCA_004378665.1 Candidatus Aminicenantota bacterium | reverse complement strand
TTTGTTCGTCCCTGATTTCCTGGCGATGAGGTTGGATTTGATGAATTCGTCGATATCTCCGTCCAAAACTCTGTCCACATCTCCGATTTCCACGTTTGTCCTCAAATCCTTTATCATCCTGTAAGGCTGGAGCACGTAAGACCGGATCTGATTTCCCCAGGCAATATCCGATTTCGCATCTTCAAGTTTTTCAAGCTTCTCCCGTTTGACTTTCTTTTCGAGCTCATAAATTCTCGCTTTGAGAACTTTCATGGCACTGGCCTTGTTCTTGTGCTGGGACCTTTCGCTCTGGCATTGGACAACTATATTTGTTGGGATATGGGTTATCCTGACTGCGGAATCGGTGACGTTGACATGTTGTCCTCCACGGCCAGAGGCACGGTAGGTATCGATCCGGAGGTCTTCTGGATTGATATCGACTTCAATATCTTCTTCGACCTCGGGATAGACAAAGACAGCTGCAAAGGATGTGTGACGTCTTTTGTTGGCATCAAAAGGCGATATTCTGACAAGACGGTGGACGCCGGATTCCTGACTGAGATTGCCGTAAGCGTAATCTCCCTGTATTCGAACAGTTACGCTTTTCAGTCCGGCTTCTTCCCCAGCAAGAAAGTCAAGGATATCTGTCTTGAAACCTTTCCTCTCCGCATATCTCAGATACATCCTGAGAAGTATTTGGGCCCAGTCCTGGGATTCAGTCCCGCCTGCGCCCGGGTGGATAGTGAGAATGGCATTTCGTGCATCATCTTCTTCAAAGAAGAGAGTTTGAAGCTTGGCTTCTTCAAGGTTCTTCTCGAATGACGCAAGAGACTGGCTGATCTCTTCATCCACGTTTTCTCCCTCTCCTGCCAGTTCTTCCAGGACTTCGAGATCTTCTTTTTCTCTGTAAAGGCTGGAGAGGAGTTGAATGTTTTTTTCGAGTCTTTTTTTATTCTGCTGGAGGGATTGGAATTTGTTCTGGTCTTTCCAGATATCAGGAGTGGAAAGCTCTGTGTTTATGGCATTGAACTCAGCCTCTTTTTGGCTGAGGTCAAAGATAACCTCTGAGTTCTTCGAATTTGGAAAGGCATTCTTTGATCTTGATTAAAAGATTAGAGTGGCTCTTTTTTGGAGCGTCGTCTTTTTCTTTCATTTCTCTTCTTTACAACTGCCAGAATAATGAATACAGGGGTCAAAGTCAAGCTCAGGAAGGGAAGGACATCTCCAAATTTTGTATAAAAGGTCAGTGTTTTTGATGGGGTGATGACTTCTGTGAGGTGAGTTTGAGTCATCAGCTTGGATTTGGAGAGGATGCGGCCGTAAGGGTCGATGATGCCGCTGATGCCTGTTGTGGCGGCCCGGAGGAGATACCGTCTGTTTTCGACAGATCGTAAGACGGCCATCGAGAAATGCTGATACGGAGCTGAGCTTCTTCCGTACCAGCCATCGTTGGTGATTGTCACAAGAAAGCCTGCTCCTTTCTTAGCGAATTTTCGAACAAGATTGGGAAAAATGATTTCATAGCATATGGGGGATCCAAATTTCAACGATTTGAATGGGTGGAGTTTATACTGTGTTCCAGGCGAGATTTCCCCTATGGCGTGTGTCATTTTTTCGATAAAGGAAAAGATTTTTTTATAAGGGGTGTATTCCCCGAAGGGGACAAGATGCATTTTATAGTAGTGGCTCGTTGAGAGGTCAGGGCTAAGGCACAACGCGGTATTATGATAGCTCACGTCTCCTGGCGTGCTGGTTTTTTCATTTGTTCCGAGAAGAAGAGTGCAATCAGTTTCCTGGACGAACTGGTTGAGTTTTTCTTTGAAGTCTTGAAAATAACCGTATGAGCAGCTGAAGCAGAGAGGAACCGAGAATTCAGGCCAGATGATGAGTTCGGCTCCGCCCTCGTATGATTTCCGGCTCAATTCAATATGTTGGTTAAAAAGGCTCCAGATTTCCTGGGTCGTGACTTGATCCCAGGAGATATCCGAAGAGACGTTTCCCTGAATAACAGAAGCAGTGAACGAGTCTTCTGTGAGAGTGGTCTTCTTCAGGCTCAGAAACCCTCCCAGGTGGATGATGAGCACGAGGGCGAGAACAGAGAGAAATGGCGTTTTCTTCCTGTATTTCATGGAGTAGAGAAACAGGCTCTGGAAGAGCACAAGCACGAATGAGAGTCCGTAGACTCCTGTTATCGATGCCATCTGGATGAACCAGATGTTCTGGTATTGAGTCGAGCCGATAAGTCCCCAGGGAAATCCTGTTAAAAAATGAGTGAGAATGTATTCTAAGGAAATCCAGAGAAAAGGCGCAAGTAAAAAGACCAATTTGGGAAAGGATTGTGAGATTTTCGTCCAGAGGAAACAGAAGAAGGCCCAGTAGAGTGCCAGGAAAAGGACAAACACTAAATAAATAATGATACTGATTCCTATGGAGAGGTTTCCGTAGTAGGCAGGAACAGACGGGATCCAGTAAATCAGGACTGCGTTGTATGAACCACCGGCAATAAGCCCGAGCAGGAAGGATCGAGCGGGCTTTTTATTTATGATGATGAACAGAAGGGGAATGAGGGAGATCCAGGCGAAAAAGGACAGCCCGAACTTGGGAACTGAAAAAGCTGTGAGGGCCCCACTCATAATGGCGAGGGCGATATCGGTTATTCTGTCTTTCAAAATGGAGGCACCGGCGTGGAATGATATTCCAATAGTCTTTTAAAAGAAAAAAACTGGTCAGCTTCCAGGAGCTTAGCTTCTGATGATGAAGTAGTCCGTCTTCCTGTTAGTCTCTGCCCGCAGTTGAGCAAGTACTTCTTCGGCTTTTTCTTTTGTTTCGTAACCACCGATCCTCACGCGGAAAACCTGTCTCCCATCCGTTGAAAAGGGATCGAGAACAAGAGCGGGATAGCCCTTTGCCTTGAATAACTCTGCAAAAGAGATGGCGGCATCTCTACTGTTCAGTGCTGCGACTTGGATGTAAAAGAGATTGCGCGGTGGGGCCTGTTCTTTCTTCTGAGTTTTTTCTTTGGCCCTCTGATGAGATGCTATCTCTTTGCTTATCGGGTCTTTTGTTTCCTGGACGGGCGCGGGAAGTTTCTCTGCAGCCTGTTCGATCTTGCCCGAAGCGGTTAAATCCGATTCCTGGACGAGTTGCGCCTGTTTCTTGCCGACGGAAATGCCTAAGAGAAAAATGACCACGCCAAGGGCTAGAATCACGATGAAGATAACAGCAAGCTGGGAGGTGGAGAGCTGAATTTCTCTGTAATCTTTATTGGCCACGGCTTATTATTTCGTTTCCTTGAAGAAGGCTTTGAACATTTCGATGGGAAGCGGGAAAACGATGGTTGAATTTTTTTCGGTTGCTATTTCTGTGAGTGTTCCCAGAAACCTGAGCTGGAGAGCCTGTGGATTGACCGATATGATATCAGCGGCTCTGGTGAGCTGGCCGGCCGCTTGGAACTCTCCGTCTGCATGTATGATTTTCGCTCTTTTTTCTCTCTCTGCTTCGGCTTGTCTGGCAATAGCTCTGACCATATTCTCCGGAAGGTCGACATGCTTCATCTCCACTAACTGAATCTTGATACCCCAGGGGTCTGAGTGTTTATCAATGATTTCCTGGAGCTGGGAGTTGAGCTTTTCCCTTTCTGAAAGGAGATCATCCAGCTCGACCTTTCCGAGAACACTCCGCAGAGTTGTCTGGGCGAGCTGGGAGGTGGCAAAAATGTAATCCTGGACTTCGATGATTGCTTTTTGTGGCTCCATGACGCGAAAATAAACCACCGCGTTGACCTTCACTGAAACGTTATCCTTAGTGATAACATCTTGAGGGGGAATGTCCATGACGATTATTCGAAGGCTCACTCTGACCATACGGTCGATAGGTGGGAATACAAAGATTAGCCCGGGTCCTTTAGGCTTGGCAAGAACTCTTCCTAATCGGAAAATTACGCCGCGTTCATATTCCCTTAAAATTTTTATCGCATTCAACAGATAAATTACGAAGAGCGATATGATGATACCCAAAAAAGTTTGCATTTTTTACCTCCTGAGTTTAGCGTTATCTTTTATTATTAAATCTTTTTTGTCTGAATTTCCTCTACTTCTTCCAAAGCAGGATTTTTCATGGGACTCATATTATTTCTAAAGGTCATTCTGTCCTTTTCTCAAGTTGGATAGAGTTTCAGCCCGACTTCGTTCTCTTCAGGATTTGGTCACTTTCAGCATCAGGTTTTTCTTGACTTCAATGACTTTAACCTTCGTGCCCTTTAGAATGTCTTCTGATGCTTCTGCATTCCATAGTTCGCCATGGACAAAGACCGTTCCTTCCGGCTTGAGATTGCTCTGAGCCACCCCGATCTCTCCCACCAGGCCTTCTTTTCCCGTGTGGATTTTATTCATTTGCGCCCGGATGGCGATGGTGATCAAGAAGATAAAGATTAAAGACAAGCCCACAGCCATGGGAATGATGAATTTCAAGCTGGGGCGCAATTCCGGAATCGGAGCTGGTATGAGCATGAGTGATCCGATGACCATTGCAGCTATTCCTCCTACGGTTAGAATTCCGTAACTCTGGATTTTTATCTCAAGAATGAATAATCCGATGGCTAACAGGATCAGCATTAGACCGACATAATTAATGGGCAGTATCTGGAAAGAGAATATGGCTAAGAGCAGGAAGATCCCTCCCAATACACCGGGGAGGATGGAGCCCGGATTCGAAAATTCAAAGTAAAGCCCGAGCAATCCCAACATGAGGAGAATATAGGCCAGGTTGGGGTTGGAAATCGTGATCAAAAACTTTTGTCTGGCCGACATCGGGATTTCGATGATTTCCTCATCTCTGAGATCAAGAATCTCTTCTTCACCGGTGAATCTCTTGAGGCTTTTGCCGTCATAGAATTCGATGATTTCCTGTTCGTTTTTGGCGATCAAATCGATCAGGTTTCCTTCCAGCGCTTCTTTTTCCGTCCAAGACGTGCTTTTCCTGACAGCGTCTTCGGCTAATCGGATGTTTCTTCCTCTTTTTTCCGCGAGCGTTTTGATGTAAGCCGCGGCGTCGTGAGTGACCTTTTCTTCCATCGTCTTGTCCATGGACTGCCCTGTAATGGATACACCGACAGGATGAGCCGCACCCGTACTCGTTCCAGGAGCCATGGCAAAGATATCGCAGGCGATGGATATAAAGAATCCGGCTGAAGCGGCCCGGCCGCCGCTGGGACTGACATAAGCGGCGACTGGAACTTTCGAGCTCAGGATTCTCTCAATGATCTCTCTCATTGATGAGTCCAAACCCCCAGGAGTGTTCAGAGTGATGATGACTAAACTGGCGTTTTCTCTCTCTGCCCTGTCGATGGTGTCTCTGATGTATTCTGAGGT
>SOIA01000143.1 GCA_004378665.1 Candidatus Aminicenantota bacterium | reverse complement strand
TACGCGGAAAGAGGAGAATATGAGAAGGTGTGGCGGGTGCTTAGATGGATGGGGACTCTTCCCGGAGCAAAAGCTGGCTCCTGGTTTGAATTCTACGGTCCTCGACTGGCGCCGCCCTTTCCTCAAGTCGGGATAACGCCCTGGACTTGGGCAGAGATGCTCATCTTGCTCTGCCACCATGTCATCGGAATCCAACCCGAGATACGGCATCTCAGGTTAAGACCAAGACTGCTTCCGGGAATAAAAAGGATCAAGGCTCTGTTTCCGCTCAGGGACGGGAGGATCAACCTTGAGATCAAGAGAGCTTCAAAGGGAAGACCGCCTGGTTTTCGCTCGAGCGGAACCATCATCCAGTCCTCAGACGAGGAAGCCATAATTTTGTACTCAAAAAAGGATTTCTGGGTGGAAGCCTTTCTGCCTTAACAATTTCTAAATTGGAGAACGAAATGTCATCCAAGACTCTTTATCTCATCTGCAACGCCCATCTCGATCCTGTCTGGTTGTGGGAATGGGAAGAGGGGGCGGGTGAAACACTCTCCACCTTCCGGACCGCTGCTCAGTTTTGTGAGGAGTACGATGAATTCGTGTTCAATCATAATGAAGCTGTCCTGTACAAATGGGTCGAGATGTATGAACCCGAGCTTTTTTCCCGTATCCAGCAGTTGGTGAAGAGACGGAAGTGGCATATCCTGGGCGGATGGTATCTCCAGCCCGACTGCAACATGCCGAGCGGAGAGTCCTTTGTCCGGCAAATCCTCATCGGGAAATCCTATTTCAAGAGAAAATTCGGCGTGGAACCAGAGACAGCCATGAATTTTGACCCGTTCGGCCATACACGAGGACTGGTGCAGATACTGAAAAAATCCGGTTTCAGGTCATACCTCTTCTGCCGGCCGGATGCGGAACACCTTACACTTCCCGCAGATGATTTTGTCTGGGTTGGCTACGATGGGTCGGAGATCCTTGCCCACCGCGCGCGGCACCATTACAACTCAGAAAGAGGCAAAGCCCGGCAGCGCGTGGAACAGTGGATAAAAGAGAATCAAGACCAGGATGCGGGAATGCTCCTCTGGGGGATCGGGAATCACGGCGGAGGCCCATCCAGAGATGATCTTGAACAGCTCAGAAAGATCAACTCAGAAAAATCCGGATGGGAGGTTCGTCATGGAATCCCGGAAGACTATTTCAAGGTCATAAGCCGGAGAGAGGATGATCTTCCCCGCCATGACCGGGACCTCAATCCCTGGGCCGTGGGATGCTACACGACCATGGCGCTCGTCAAGCAGAAGCACAGGCAGCTCGAAAACACCTATTTCATGACCGAGAAAATGGTATCACATGCTTCGCTTCTGGAGTTGATGGACTATCCCAGAGAAGAGTTTAAAAAGGCCCTGGAAGACCTGCTGTTCTGCGAATTCCATGATATCCTTCCCGGCTCATCCATTCCTCAGGTCGAAGCATACGCGATCCAGAGGACGGATCATGCGCTGGAGATCCTGTCCCGCCTCAAAGCCCGGGCATTCTTTTCCCTGGTCAAAGGGGAGGATGCAGCAGATGAAGGAGAATTCCCGATCTTTGTCTATAATCCCCATCCTTATCCAGTGGAAGAGATTGTTTCCTGTGAGTTCCAGCCTCAAGAGCCGAATTTTGATCCGGAGATATTCTGGCTTCCGGAGATCAAGGACAGCGGCGGAGAATCCGTTCCCTATCAGCTTGAAAAGGAGAGCAGCAATATTACCGTCGACCAGCGGAAAAAAGTTGTCTTTCGAGCCAGCCTGAAACCAGCCCAGATGAACCGCTTCTCCTGCTTTCTAAAGGAGGTCAAGCCGATTCCGGAAAAGGATGAACGAAAAAATAAGCCTCTGGTCTTTAAATCAGATAAGACTGAACTCTCTATCAACGAAAGGACTGGTTTAGTGGAGAACTACCGAGTCAACGGAGTGGATTTCCTCAATCCCGAATCTTTCCAGGCCCTTGTTGTCAAGGATTATCCGGATCCTTGGGGAATGAAGGTTCGCGCTTTCCGGAATGTTTTGGGGAGCTTTGCTCTGATGTCCGAGAAGGAAGCAGCCCGGTTTGCCGGAGTATCGGTTTCAAAACTGAACCCGGTCCGGATCATCGAGGATGGTCCGGTACGGACTGTGGTCGAAGCGCTCTTCCACTACAACCATTCTTCCATCTGTCAGAGGTATACAATCCCGAAAAAAGGGAGTGAATTCGGAGTGGAAGTCCGCGTTTTCTGGGCTGAAAAGGACCGCATGCTCAAGCTCTCGGTGCCGACTGCATTCTCAAAGGGAAGTTGCAGGGGACAGGTGGCTTACGGAGTTGAAAAATTCTCCAGGGATAGTGAAGAGCTTATCGCTCAGAAGTGGGTCGGAGTTGTTTCCGTAGATCAAAAACAGGCTTTGACTGTCATCAATGACGGGACATACGGGTTTGATTTTGCTGGCGGCGAACTCCGGCATTCCCTTCTGCGTTCAGCAGCTTATTCCGCCCATCCTGTGGAAGAGGGGAGGCCCCTTGTTCCTCAGGACAGGTTTGAGCAGCGCATAGACCAGGGTGAAAGGATTTTCCGGTTCTGGATCAACGGTGGAGAAACTCGGGAGAGGCTTTCTCGTGTGGACCGCGAGTCCCTCATCAAGAATGAGAAACCGATGGCGCTTTCCTGTTTTCCTCCTGGAACGGGAGTCAAGTCTCTGCCATCGCTCCTTGTGAACGATGACGCAGTACAGGTGACGGCCGTCAAGATGGCAGAAGAGAATGACTGGCTTTTGGTTCGCCTTTTCGAACCGACAGGGGAAGAAAGGCAAACAGATGTGTCCATCCCCTGTTTAGACCTGAATTTTGAGGTTCACCTTAAGGGTTTTGAGATCAAAACCGTGGCTGTGGACCTGGCTTCAAAAGAAATTTTCGAAGTGGACTTGATGGAGAGACAGTTGTGATCGGAAGCCTGTCATGTTATTTAGAGGAAGGGTTGCACTCAAGTTAGTCTACAATGAAAAACAGAGGAACTCAAAAAGAGAGAATGAAAGAGAATAACAGCGGGCCAAAGCCTCCACCAGTCTCTGTGGTCCTGGTCGGAATCAGCGGAATGGGGCTCCATTACCTCATAACTCTGCTGGAAGAGTTTTCTCCGGGCGAGATCGAGCTCCGGGCCGCAGTGGACCCTTTCCCGGAGAGATCCGGGCGTTACTCCGAATTGAAAGAGAAGAAGATCCCGGTCTTCAGCTCTCTCGGTGAGTTCTACAACAGCGGTCAGACCGCAGAGCTTGTTGTCGTTTCTTCCCCGACTCAACACCATGTTCCTCAGAGCTGTGAGGCGCTCGGCAACGGCGGCCACGTGCTGTGCGAGAAGCCTATCAGTGCCACGATTCAGGAGGCAGACCGGTTGATCCAGGTCAAGGAGGAGTCCAACCGTTGGGTCATGATCGGCTACCAGTGGTCGTACTCGAAGGCGATTCAATGCTTGAAAAGCGATATCCTCAAGGGTATGTTCGGCAAACCTGTCCGGTTGAAAACCTTGTGTTTCTGGCCCAGAGCAGAAGATTACTACGGAGAAAGTTCCTGGTTGGGAAGACAAAAAGATGAGGAAGGCCGCTGGATCCTGGACAGCCCGGCCAACAACGCTGCGTCTCATTTCCTGCACAATCTGTTTTATTGCTTGGGTGATCATGCGGACACGAGCGCTCAACCTGCGGTTGTCACAGCAGAGCTCTACAGGGCCTATCCGATCGAGAATTTCGATTCGGTGGCCTGTCGCATATTTACCCGGGAAGGAACCGAGCTCCTGTATTATGCATCCCATGTGACCCGCCCGGACCAGGGACCGATATTTTCCTTCGAGTTCGAACAGGCAACAATATCCTTTGGTGAACTCACGGATGAGATTGTCGCTGTCAGTCGCCAAAAAAAAGAAAAGAATTACGGTTCCCCAGAAGCCGCTCATTATTTTCTGAAGCTGTTTGATGCGGTGGCCTGTGTCCGGGAGCCCAAGCCTATTGTTTGCGGTCCGGAAGCGGCCCGTTCCCAGACTCTGTGTGTGAACGGGATTCAGGAGTCCTTTCCGGAGATCGTGGAATTTCCGGGGTCAATGGTTCAGAAGGACAAAAAAGAGGGAAGGATCTGGGTCGACGGGTTGGCTGAGGCGTTTTATGAATGCTACTCCAAGGGAATTCTTCCCAGCGAAGGGAATATTCCCTGGGCTCGGGCAGGAATACCCGTGGATCTGCGCGATTACCGGTATTTTCCGGGAGGCGCTTCTCCTGCCGGTCAAGCCGATAAGCAGGAGGAATGATAGCCATGAACTCGCGTGAGCTTGTCCGCAGAACTCTCGTCTTTGATTCTCCCGAACGGATACCCCGACACCTCTGGCTTCTACCCTGGGCAGAAGACAAATATCCAGACATCGTCGAGAGGCTTCACAAGGACTTCCCGGATGATATCGTTGACGCGCCTGCTGTTTACAAAAAACCTCTGGGAACGGTTGGAGACCGGTACAGTTCCGGAGTCTATGTGGACGAATGGGGCTGTACTTTTGACAACCTCCAGAGTGGAACGATCGGGATTGTCCGCAAGCCTCTCATCAAGGACTGGAAAGACCTGGAAGATTTTAAAGGTCCAGAGGCCGTGCTCAGCCTGGACAAGGAAGCCGTGAATGCCTTCTGCAGGGAGAGTGATGGGTTCGTTCTGATGGGAACCGTTGTCAGGCCCTTCGAGCGGCTCCAGTTCATCCGGACCATGGAGCAGGCTCTGATCGATCTACTTCAGCAGCCTCCAGAACTTTTCGAGCTTTTAAACCAAATCCATGAGCATTACTGCAAGGAAGTCGAAGTCTGGGCCAGCACCGATGTGGATGCGGTGGCCTTGATGGATGACTGGGGCACACAGCGGGCAATGATCACCTCGCCAGATATTTTCCGCCAGGTATTCAAGCCAATGTATCAGGATTATGCGGAGATTGCCCGTCAGTATGGGAAATATGTCTTTATGCATTCGGATGGATACATCACGGATATTATCCCGGATTTGATTGAGGTTGGTGTCCATGCCTTGAACAGCCAGGTCTTTTGCATGGGAGTTAAAGAATTGGGCGAGAGATTCAAGGGAAAGATCACTTTCTGGGGAGAGATCGACCGCCAACAGCTTCTGCCGCATGGCTCCAGACAGGAAATCCAGCAGGCTGTTCATGAGATATGGAATCATCTTTATGCCGGTGGGGGAGTCATCGCCCAGTGTGAATTCGGCCTCGAAGCCAAACCCGAGAATGTCCTGGCCGTTTATGAAATCTGGGATGCCATCAGTCAGGCTAAGCTGCATCTATAACAATAAATAATATCTTGGATTATTTACTGAAGAAC
>SOIA01000093.1 GCA_004378665.1 Candidatus Aminicenantota bacterium | reverse complement strand
ATCGTGTATCATATGTTTTCCAGAAAAAAGGAAGAATCCGTGCACAGGACAGGAGTGAAAATACTCGAAGCCAGGATCGGGATTGAATCCAACGCCAAGGAGCTCCTCCCGACATTTCCGCTCAAGGTTGAAGTCCCGTCTCTCCTGACTGACTTCAAATCAGTCGAAGAGATCCCTTATTCCAAAGATCTTGATGGGCATATCACGGTTGAGGATGCGGATAGAAAACCTTCATTTGAATACTCTGGGGACCAATCCAGGTTTTTGGGTCCATTTCGCAAGCTCGCCAAAGAGGCTTCAGACCAGAGGTACAGCCTGTGGGGAAACCAGGGATTCCTGTACAGATACTCCCTCTATCTTCTCGAAAAAAAACACAGGATATTCAACCTCCATGCCTGTGCTCTCTATAGCGAAAAGAACGATCATCTGTATGTCATCACTGGTGGAGCGGGGAGTGGAAAGACTGTCTATCTCCTCAGCGGCCTGCTCAAGGGACTCAAGCTCTATTCCACAGAAACCGTTCATGTCCGGGTCAAGAAAAACACCCTGTCCTGGTATATGGGCTCTTTGGTCGACAACGTGAGGCTGGGAACTCTGACTCATCACTTCCCCCTGTTTTCACGTCAAATCGATACTCAGGAAGTAGAGGATGAATGGCAGAGGAAAATCGCCCTTGACCTCTCTTCTTATAAAACCGATTTCGAAAAACTGTCCGATCCCAAGTCGGTCACCATCCTGTTTCCCCGGATCGAAGACGGCCGAGAAGGATTTTTGCTCACTCCTATTGTGGAAAAAAAACAAGCTGCGAAAGCTCTTTTTGACAACATCACCCAGAAGTTGTCAGAAACCTGGATCCTGTACGACAGGATTCCTGTTTCAGGGATCGACGACGAAGAACTGGCTCATGCTCGGTTCTCTCACATCAGCCAGCTCGTTCAGCATGAATCAATAATCCAGACAGCCGCGGTCCTCTCCAACCCTCAGGAATGCTGGGGAGATCTTTTGGAAAAAAAGGAGAAGAAAAATGAGTAAAGCATGGGAAGGCACGATCCAAATACCCGTTGAGGGGAGGACGATCAAACCCAGGAAGACGGGATTCACCATGGTGATCGATAAAGGATTGGGTGTCCGCCGCCTCGAGGATCTGATCGAAACAAGCGGGGACTACATCGATGTCATCAAACTCACATTCGGAACGTCCGCATTCTACGATGAAGCTCTGCTGAAAAAAAAGAACGAGATAATCACTGCATCGAACATAGATGTTATGCCGGGGGGGACTTTTCTCGAAGTCGCAATCTGGCAAAAAGTCTTTGACGAGTATCTTGACCGAGCCTATGAATTGGGATTTTCAGCGATCGAGGTTTCAGATGGGACGATAGAGATCGACAGCCAAAAACGGAAAGAAGCCATAACAAAATCTCTGGACAAAGGATTCAAGGTCATCACCGAGGTCGGGAAAAAGGATCCCAAGGAAGCTCCTCCCATCTCCCTCATCCACCAGTTGATCGGAGAAGACATGGAACACGGCGCTTTTAAAGTCATCATCGAAGCCCGTGAGGCCGGGAAGGGAGTTGGGATTTTCGACACAGACGGAAAGATCAGAGAAGATGAAATCGACAACATCGTTGCTGGAGTGGAGAATACAGACTGTCTGATCTGGGAAGCGCCTTTGAAAAATCAGCAGCAGGCATTAATCCTCCGCCTGGGGCTCAACGTGAACCTGGGCAATATCCCTCCGGATGATATTTTGGCACTCGAGGCCCTGAGGCAGGGATTGCGAGGAGATACGCTGAAGAAAGTCTATCTGGAAAAGAAGGACTGGAAAAAATAGAAGATATTTCAGGCTAATCCACTCTTTCCAGGAGTTGGATAACCACTGTATGATCACCCGCGGGAATTCGGACTTTGCAGGACTTCCCTTTGGGCAAGCTCACCACTTCTTCATCCACCAACACCTGATATTTGCCTTCCACCAGAAACTGGATTCTGATCTCCCTTTTCTCCAGCGAACGGACTTCGAATGAGATCTCATTCTCGGAATAAAGGAACCGGCGGAAAACAGCCGCTCCGTTGGTTCTCAAGATCTCGCTGTTATCTTCTCTGAGCCTGACTCCAGAGCGGGAAACCTCCACTTCATAATGGCGGCCCAGGATCGAAATATTGGATAGCTTCCCTTTATCTTCCGGGTCGATCATCCCGAACCTGAATCCTTCCCAGGGAGTGAAATCCAAATATTCCTCCAGAGCAATCTGAGTGAGAAGGGGCCCCCAGCTCAGAAATCCGTGCCCTTGTGCCGCACCGGTCCGCGCATCGAAACTCTCAGGGCATAGCTGATAATTCTCCCAGACACGGAGGAATAAGTCATAACTTCTTTTGGCGACCTCAGACGCCAGTGCATCAAATCGATAGGCCTTCAAACCTTGATAGATCAGATAATTGCTGGGCGACCAGATCGCTCCTCTCCAGGAGAAATGGTCTCTGCTGAAGGCCGGATCATCCCGTGAAATCGTCGGGATAACAAAGTCTCCCCAGAATTCTTTAGGGTTGAGCAGATGCCTGGTCATCCGCAAAGCCCTCGTTCTGTCAGGAATCATGGCAAGGAGAGGATAGAAATTGGAAGCTGCCTTTTTCGAAGAAAACCTTCCATCCCAATTGCGATCGAAATAGAATCCCTCCTTGTCATCCCAGAGCTGTGTGTTGATCAGCTCTTTCATATCCTCGTATTCAGAAAGGTAGCCTTCGTTGTCTTCTTTTCGATCCAAAACATCGGCAATCTGAGCCAAGCACCACGCGTCCAGGGCATAGAAGCTGTTCAAGCCGACACAGTTCATGGTCAACGTTCCAGTCTCCTGGTTAAACGGAGCATCATCCCAACTTGGGGAGTCATACTCACCCGACTCCCATTTCGCTCTCTTTTTTCCCTCGACATTCTCCTCCCAGGAAGGAACCATCAGTGGGAGGTATTCAGGGTCTGTCCCCCATTCCAGAAGACCATCCCCGTTCCCGTCTCGACGCGATTGGCCGTTGGCTCTTTCTTTCTTCCAATAAGAATGCCATTTCACGAGGTAAGGATACGCATAATTCAACAGATCTAAATCCCCGAACCTCTGGAACAGCTTATACACAACATATGATCCTATTGGAGGCTGGGAGCGGTCTGGAGTCCCGCCAAAACGGCTGCGCCAGTTGGGGATGTTTCCGTTGGGATACTGAGTTTTAAAAACCGCTCGCAGAATATCCTTGGAATGTTTAGAGCTTTCAACAGATGCCTCCAGCGCATTGAAAAAAGACACCCATTCAAATATGGTCCAGTGACCGGGATTTCCCTCAGGAGTCGAAAGGATCCGGGTCCGCCCTGAAGGCACGTACATCCTGTGAAGACCTGGTTGATAGAGAGTCGTCCAGAAAAGATTATTGGAAATGGCTCGTGCTGAACCTTCATAGAGCCCTTCCACTTTCACTCTCCTGTCTCTGTACCTTTTCTCCTCTTCTTTTAAAATGGAATCAATCTTCCCTTTGCTTTGATACAGGAAGACTTGACTGCTGACAGCTTCTTCGCTTTCTCCCACCCCAGCAACAAAATGAAGAGTCTGTTCGTCTTCCATCGAAAAAGTCAGAGCAAGCTCTTCTCCTTCAGAATTTTCAGTCGAATTTCCCCTGGGATCAGTCCAGAGCAGATAATGATATTCCCTGCTTTCCGAGCTCTCTCCTTTGACCTGGTCATCAGCGAGCATGCGGTAGTTTCCTCTAAACTCCCACGGGAAATAATGCACAAGATGAATGACGATTCCTTCAGGAGCAATAATTCTCCCGACGACAGTCATTTCATCCTGGCGAGACCATTCAAAAATAAATGTATCCGAACGGGAGGGAGGTTTGATCAGAATGGGAGTCTCGCTTCCCATGTTGAACGGAAGGCTTAAATCCAGTTTCAGCCGGGCATACTGCCCGTCAGGAGAGTGGGGGCCGACCTCCGAGATCAAGTAAGAAACATCATTCCCATCAACAATTTGCCCCTCTTTCTCAATTCCAAACCGAAAGGCAAACACGCTGCCTTCCTGGGGGGAAATCAGAAGGCCATTCCAAGCTCGCGCCTCCAAAGCTCCTATGAAGATATTTTTCCAGGGATACTCGATTTCAGGAAAGAGTCCGCTTGTGAGGAGAAAAAGGATGAGGGATAACCGGACAAAATATCTGACTGCTCTCACTGGTACGATCTTCTCAGCCAAAATCCTTTTCAATGAGTCATTCGAGGGAAAGCTTGTATTCTATCAACTTGATTCTCATCCTATCCAGGAGGTGAGATACTCCGCTTCCCTCCGAAGTATTATACCATAAAATCCAAATTTTGCAGGGAAATTCTATAATAAAGGTTAATCAAGACGATGCAAACCGTACTTTTTAGCCCAGTTGAGCACTTCTTCGTATTCTTTCCTTGTGATTCGCCGCGCGATCTTGGGATAATCAAACGCTTTATGCTCTGGCCGATACTGTCTCATCAGATTGAGGTAGGTATTTTTGGAGAGATTTTCTGCTACGAATTTCAAAAACCTCTCTGATCCGCCTATCCTGTTGGGCATAATCAGATGCCTCAGGATGATTCCCCTCACAGCGATTCCTCTGTTATTCACCACCAAATCCCCCACTTGACGGAACATTTCTTTAAGGGCCATCTTCGCATAATAGGGATAATTGTACGCTTCGGCAGAATACTTGGCCGCATGCTCGGGGTCCATGTATTTGCAATCAGGAAGATAAATATCAACGATTCCATCCAGAAGCTTCAGGATATCCGGCTTCTCATAACTGCTTGTGTTGTAAACCAGAGGAATCCGAAGGCCCATCGGGATGGCTTTCTGAACGGCACTGACAATATTAGGTAAATAATGTGTGGGAGTGACCAGGTTGATGTTGTGACATCCGACATTCTGGATCTTGATCATCGTCTCAGCCAAACGCTGGTCGGAAATCTCGATTCCTTCACCTTCGATGCTGATCTTGTAATTCTGACAAAACACGCATCTGAGGTTGCAATTGGCAAAGAATATCGTCCCTGAGCCCCTCTGCCCCACTAAAGGACGCTCCTCACCAAAGTGGGCTTGAGCACTGGAAATCTTGACTCTTGAAGTCGCCTGGCATTTTCCTGTCTGCCCCTCCATCCTGTTCACATGACAGTCTCTGGGGCAAAGATGGCAGCTCTCATAGACCGAGAGCAGCTCTTTCACTCGCTTTGAGAGCTCTCCTTTTTTTTCCAGGGCAAGATAAGAAGGATAAAGCTCAGGGCTCTGTACCCCGGCAGAGAAATTCCTCGTTGTGCCGGGATGAGATCTGGAAGGCAGGAATAGAGCTGAGCCCATCA
>SOIA01000185.1 GCA_004378665.1 Candidatus Aminicenantota bacterium | reverse complement strand
AATTCATTCCAACAGCGGACTATTGTATCAAGCTTCTTCAATAAGTTCAAAGCCTAGCAAAGGATATGTTTCTGTCCACCTAGTACACGCTCTGCGTAGAGCTCTTTTCAGAGAACAGATCGAAAACCTGTCCTCTTGGGGAATGTCCCTTCCATCCCCCTCCATCTACATTTTCACCAATTCTTCGATCTTGAACGGGCGTTCCTGTTCGATGCTGCGGCGGGCCGCAATCCCGATCAGGATGGAGAGGGCTCCATGTCTGCTGTCCGCAGCCTGTCCCAGCGGATCCGGCCCGGGTTCCCGGAAGATCCTGTCCTGCATAATCCGGTCTGCACCCCAGTGGCCTCCTCCGCCTGACGTAAGATTGAAAGTCTTGCTTGTTTTAAAACTGTGGGTGATCCGGAAATCAGCCAAATTGGTGACTTTCCAGGGCTGGCTGTGGTAGATGCGGGCATCCAGCCTGCCTTTTGTCCCGTTGAATCCCACACAATATCCCTCATAAGGCATAAAGGCGTTCAGCGAATAGCTCATCATCACCCGGTTGTGGTACTGGACCTGGGCAGTCATGGTGTCCCAGATGTTGATCTTCTTCCGGAAGACACAGGAATCCCGGATGTAGCCGTCCGCAGATTCGGCTTTAACGTATAAATTCATGAGATGTTCATTCGTTGTGATATCCCAGAAGAATTCACACTTCTCCTTGTGCGGACAGTCCTTACACCGGACGCTCCGGAAAGCATTGTTGTGCCCGTATTTGCGGAGCTCCCCGTGGGCATAGACCTCTACAGGCTCAGCGGAGAGCCACCAGTTCATCAGGTCGAAATGATGAGTCGCTTTATGAACAAAAAGAGAACCCGAGTACTGTTTGAGTCCGTGCCACCTGCGGAAATAGGATGCGCCGTGGTAGACGTCGAGATAATAATTGAAATCCACCGATGTGATCTCCCCGATCTCCCGGGACATCAGGATCTCTTTGATCTTGACGGTTTCTGGACTGAACCGGTAGTTGAATGTCACGATCAGCTTCTTTCCTGTTTTCCTTTCTGTATCCAGGATCTCCTGGGCCATCTTCTCGTCTGTGGCCATGGGCTTCTCGGTGATCACATCGCATCCCATCTTCATCGCCTGGCAGATGTATTTGGCATGGAAGCAGTCTGTCGTCGTGACGACCACGGTATCCGGACTGGTTTCTTCTATCATCTTTTCAAAGTCGGTATATGTCGGGCACTCCGCTCCCATATAGCCTTTTGCGTATTCCATGCGGACAGGATTGATGTCACAGAGTCCGACCATCTCCAGAACGTCGCTGTAATTTTTAATCAGAGCTTTTCCCCAGGTGCCGCTCCCCCTAATTCCTGTTCCGACTAGAGCGACTTTTAACTTTCTGCCGGCCGGTTTGGCCAGCGCAGGTGAACTCTTCAGCAAAGGAAGACTGACCGCTGCCAGCGCCATTTTGGCTGAAGAGGATATAAAATCACGCCGGTTGAGTTTAGATTTTTTTTGTGTCATGAGATCCTCCTCAAATCCATTGAATACTCTTTCCCCGTAGCTTTATCACAGCTCAAAAAGGATGTCAAAAAAGGAAGAAAAAGTAGCCTGTCCCCTTTTATACTATTCAGAGAGGAATCCGAACAGAGCCCGGAACTCTGGGTCGTTCCGGATCGATTGGAGAGTGGGAAGGATCAGAGGGAAATACGGGTCGGGATAGCCCAATTGAAAAGCCTTCTTGAGGGCTTCAATCCCTTTATCCTTCTGCCCGAGGAGAACATAAAGCTCAGTCAGGCTGAGGGCCGTATAGGGATCGGGTATCCCGATCTTCAAAGCCTGATTCAAATATATCTCAGCTTCTGAGGTGTTCCCGCTGACGGCCTCAAACCCGCCGAAAAGGAGAAGATCCTGAGGTATTGGTTGAGTATCGTTCAGCCGCTCGATTAGAGCGTCTCGTCCTTCTGCGGCGACTTCTCTGGCCGCCTCATGATCCCCGACCTCAGTCAAAGCAAAAGCAAGGTCAAGGCTCGCCTTCGGGTAACTGCCATGCATTTTTCCCTGGAGGACGAGTTTCCGGACTTCCCGGTAGACCGGAACAGCCTCGTCTGGCCTTCCGGACGAGAGTAAAACATGAGCAAGGTTAGGAAGCCCGTATGGGTGTTGAGGCTCGAGGTCCACTGTTTTCCTGTACGCTTCCACTGATTCCTCAAACCTCGCCTGTCCGGCCAGACTGTATCCGATAAGATGGTTGTAAAGAGCGATTTCAGGTCCCAGTTCGACCAGCTTCCGGGCCGCGTCTTCTCCGGATTGAGGGTCAAACCTGAAGAACATATGGGTCCACCAAAGATTGGACAGGGGAACTGTGTTTTGAGGCACGACCTCATGGGCCTTCTCGTACATCGCCACCGCCTCATCCAATCGGCCGAGCGACCTGAGGATCATCCCCGAGTTATTGTAAGGCTGCATAGTATCGGGGTAGATGTCTATGACCATCTGGTACTCGGCCAGAGCTCCCTCTAAATCTTCTTCGACGAACTCCTTGTTGACAGCCTTGAGCATCAGAAGCTCTCGATGGGAGACATTCTCGGCATCCGCCAGAGCTTTCTTGAGTGATTCTTTTCCTGCCTCTCTTTGATTCAGCCACTGGAGCTGCAATAATCCCAGCGTGCCTCTGGCCGACACAAAACCAGGATCTTTATCCAGGGCCAATTCGTAAAAAGCAGCCGCATCTTTAAACTTTCCCTCCTGCCATTTTGCCTGGCCCAATGACAGGTAATGAAGAGCCTCCCAGGAGGATGTCGTGACCTGTATCACTGTTTCATCTGCTTCCTGGATGGATTCCAGCGACTCTCCCAACCGGGAGCGCACTTCATGGGCGATCTTGTCAATGGCGTTCAGGAGAACATCCTCCCTGCCCTTGGCTGTCACGCGGATCCTGTCCACGTGTCTCTTTCTGACGGGATCGATCAAGATGGCCTGGAGCTCGTACGCCTCACCGACAGAGAGAATGCGAGGCAGGATCAAAACCCGGACTCCAGCGAAACGGCAGACATCATAGCCGAGGTTTTCATCTATCCGTGAAGACGGTTCTATTTTCATCAAGCGAAGGATTTCTGAGACCTGGCCCTTATCGAAGATCACGGCATAAGGGGATTGCTGTAGATCCGCTTCTATCGCAGTCCTCAACGCCAGGTCGAACACAGAATCCTCGGTCCGGTTATCGACATCCGCCACGAGGAGCATGTCGTGGCTGTTAAACGCCAGCGTCGGGCGGGTAAAAAACCAGGTGAGGGATACGACGGCCAACAGAAGAACCGCGGCGACTCCGCTGATCAATAAGCGCCTCCGAGATTTGCGGAAGATCAGCTGTATCCTGGTTAAGCTCTCTCCGGATGCAAGCTTCGCTTTCAAATCTTGCAGCGCTGTGGCCATCTCTTTTGCGGAAGCGAATCTCCTGGCTGGATTCTTGGAGAGGGCCGTGCGCATGATTTTCTCGAATTCTAACGGGATACCGGTCTTTAAATCCTTAACAGGCGCTGGGTCTTCATTCAAGATCGAATAGACGACAGCTTGTTCACGTGCTCCTCTAAAAGGAAGTTTTCCGCTGATCATCTCATAAAGAATGACTCCCAGGGACCACACATCCGTTCTCTGGTCGACTTCCTCTCCGCGCGCCTGCTCGGGTGACATGTAATCGATCGTTCCCATGGCTGTGCCGACCTTGGTGATCCTTGTCAATCCGGACAACTTGGCCAGGCCGAAGTCGACGATCTTGACCAAACCTTCTTTTGTGACCATAAGATTGGCAGACTTCACATCGCGGTGAATAATGCCTTCATCATGGGCTTTGGCCAATCCCTCAGCCACCTGGATGGCGGTATCGACAATCTCCTCCAGCTCAAGCGGCTTTCGCCTAATCCTTTCTTTCAGGCTTTCGCCTTTGTAATAAGCCATGGAGATGTACATCTCGCCATCCTCTGTCTCGTCAACCTCGTGGACGGTGCAGATGTTCGGATGGTCTAACGCGGAGGCGGCCTGCGCCTCATGGATGAAACGCTCGCGGGCTTCCGCATCTCCGGTCAATGCGGGCGCCAGGAATTTGAGAGCCACAGTCCGTTTGAGCTTTGTGTCTTCGGCTTTGTAGACGGTCCCCATCCCTCCTTTTCCCAGCTTTTCGATGATCTTATACTTTCCGGAAAAAACAGTTCCCTGTACCAACGCCTTTTTGGAGGGGATAAAGGTTTGTGTGGCAATAGCCGTCACGTCCTCAGCCGCTTCAAGAGGAGCAGCGCACTTGTTGCAGAAACGGCTTTCGTCCGGATTGTCGGATTGACAGGTAGGGCATTTCATTTTGAAACTCTTTTCGCTTTTCCAGAAAAAAGCATATCAATTCACACAAAGAGAGTCAATCCGCAAAACCGGCAGAATTAAGTATGATATCCCTTTATTTCAGTCGAGGATGTAGCGGGGGTAGGTTTTCTTGGCTTGCTCGGCTTTTTTCAGGTCGACGTCGACCGTCACGAACGGCTTTTTCTGAGTCGTCTCGCCCAGGACATCTCCATCCGGCCCGACAATCCAGCCCTGTCCTCCGAGATCCGCTCCTTTTCCGCTGAGATTGATGCGGTTGGACGAGATGCAGAAGGCGCCCGAAACCACGGCTGCGGCCCGTCCGGCCACCAGCCATTTGTCCAGCGTGGATTTTGGAGTGGCTCTTGGGCAGGCAACTATGTGGACACCCATTTTCCCGTAAGCGCGGGAGTGTTCGAAAAACCAGATTTCTGTACAGACAGCAAATCCGACCATGGCCTGGTTGGCTTTGACGGGGATGAAATCCATATCTCCCCGGTCATACCAGGATGATTCCCAGAATCCGTCCTCGTTCGGCAGATAGTATTTGGAATGTGCTGCCTGGATTCCGGACCCGGATTCCCAGGTGAATGCCTGGTTGAGACGTTTCATGTCCTGATCGACAGGGCGAGTCCCGAGCACTGTGGCCGGAGCCAATTCATAAAGGCGATCCTCCCATTCTTCGTGCGCGGATACAGCTTCTTCCCAGACTGACCGGTCGAATTCTTTTTTCCATGCGAACCAGGGATAAAATGTCATCTCGGGGAGCAGAACCAGGTCGCTTTTTTCTATATGGACATGGGCGGTTAATTTATCCCAATTCCTGGCGAACGCATCCGGTTCGTTGTTCAATTCACAGACCGTGATTTTCATTGTTGTTATTTATTCTTATGAGATTGCCACGCTTCACTCGCAATGACAAATCGGATACTGTCCCCAATTTTTAATCCCATCCGTATACACTCATATGTCTATTTTAATATTAAAAGCGAAAACGAGTCCAGGACAATCAGGTATTCGCCACAAACTGTCACTCCGGCG
>SOIA01000124.1 GCA_004378665.1 Candidatus Aminicenantota bacterium | reverse complement strand
ATTTCGGATGGCACTGGATCACTCCCTTCCACAACATCGCCGGGATGCTCACCGAATCAGCCAGCGCAAGGCTGGCATCGCCTCTGTACATCCATGCCGAGCAGCTCCGTGGCGGTTCCAGGCAGTTTCCGGCCTATGAGGCCCAGACCACTTTCCCGAATCCCTGGCCGGGCGGCTGGTGGAGGCTCCGGGACATCGTCGAGCAGAAGAAAATTTCCGCATGGGCGCTTCTGGACCTTGCGGCCAGAAACAAGGAGACCGTCCTTTGGAATGCCTACCTGAAGGCCAAAAGACAGACAGAACGGGGCGCTCAGGGCAAGCCCAAAACATATATCATACCCATAGCTCAGCATGATCCACTGACCGCTGTGAAGATGATCAACACCTTGTTGTTATCCGGAATCGAGATCAATCAAGCGCAGAATGATTTCACCGTGGATGGTGTGATTTATCCAAAAGGTTCCTTCGTCATCTCTCTGGCTCAGCCCAAGATGGGATTGATCCGGAACCTGCTCGGCCGGACTTTTTACGCCGACAACGAATGGACCAGGGACTCAGACGGTTCACCGCGCCGTCCTTACGACCTGGCGACGCACACAATGAACGAGTTCATGGGTGTGCGTGTCAATCCTGTTAACGATGTGGTCCAAGGCGACTTTCAGATACTCAAAGAGCAAGTGCCTGTTTCAGGTAAGGTTGAAGCTGGCGGACCTGGATATGTGCTTGACGGAAGACTGAATGACAGTTTCAAGGCCGTAAACCTTCTGCTTGATAAAGGGATTGTGGTTCGGCGTGTGGATAAGGCAGTCTCAGGACTCCGTCCCGGAGACTTCATCGTTTCCAGAGGAAAAGAGGCTGTTCTCAAGGAAGTGGCCGGACAGACGGGCGTTGATTTTAAGGCCCTGAAAAATAAAGTCAAGGAGGGTACGCATCAGGTTCAAAAACCTCGTATCGGTATGTATCAGCGCTATTACGGCGGAAACATGGATGAGGGCTGGACTCGTCTAGTTCTTGAAAAATTCTCGTTTCCGTATACATCACTGATGGATGCAGAGATTAAGAAGGGAGACCTTATCAAAAAGTATGACGTCATCATCCTGCCAGACGATTCGACAGGCGCTATCATGGGCGAAGTCACAGGGAGATACCGCCGCTACTTTTCCTCAGTTCCTCCCGAATACCGCAGCGGCATCGGCAGAGAAGGTGTTGAGGCACTGAAGGCTTTTGTGGAAAAAGGGGGAACACTTGTTACTCTCGGTGGAGCCTACAGCTTCGCGGTCGAGAAATTCGGGTTGAGCGTCCGCAACAGCGTTGAAAACCTCGACTCCAAGGAATTTTTCTGCCCAGGTTCGACTGTAAAAGTGAATATCAATAACTCTCATCCGCTGGCCTACGGAATGCCTTCGGAGAGTCTGGTCATCTTCCGGGGGAGCCCGGTCTTCGCGGTCTCTTCGGGGCAGAACAGTGAAAACTATGAGACCATAGTCCGGTATCAGGATAGGGATCTCCTGCAGAGCGGCTGGCTGATAGGGGAGGAGCACCTGTCCAATATGCCGGCGATGGTCAATGTCAAATACGGCAAAGGCCAGGTAGTTCTGATCGGGTTCCGGACCCAGCATCGGTGTCAGAC
>SOIA01000140.1 GCA_004378665.1 Candidatus Aminicenantota bacterium | reverse complement strand
AGTCAAAAACAGCATAAATGGGTAAGCATCCCTATTTCCGTGACAATTTCTTTGAAAGTCAGGCAATCTGGTTAGGAAGCCATCCGGAGGCGAGCGGGCATGGTTCTTCGAAGAGGAGAGTGATCAAGCTTTCCTGCTCTTGAATAAACAGAGGATACGCAGAGTGTTCGGCTTTATTTCATTTTATCAAGGATCTGCTGGAGCCTTCTTCGGATTTCAAGGATCTCTTTGTCCTTATCATCGTGAATCGGAGATTTTTCGAGAAGGTCTGCCTGCAAATCGAACAGCCTGCTGTCATCATAGAGTTTCCACCGCTTATCCCGGACAAAGCGGCACGGTTTCCAGGTGCTCCAACGGGGATCATAATGACAAAATATCCATTCTCTGGGTGTGGCTTTTTTCCCTTTTAACTGGGGCAGAAAGGGTTTCCCATCAATAGTCAAATTTTCAGGATTCCCTGCACCAGCAATTTGAGCTAACGTCGGAAAAAAGTCAGTGAAGTCTATTAAATCGTCACAGATTTTTCCCGCAGGCGAAGACCCGAGCCAATTGGCGATAAAAGGAACGTGTGTCCCTGCGTCGGTTGGCGTCCCCTTACCGCCGCGCACAACTCGGCCTTTCATTTCTGATCGAATAGCCACATGCGTCCCGTTATCGCTGGTAAACATGATTACAGTGTTTTCTCGAATCCCGAGCTCATCTGCTTTTTCAACGATCTTCCCGACAATCTGGTCCATGTAGGCGACCATATCCGCAAAATATCTTGGACCCTTCTCGTTCTTGTTCTTAGGTGTGATTGAATCCGGAGTTCGCACAAAAGGACTGTGAGTGAGCGCCATCGGATAGTAAATGAAAAACGGTCCCTTCTTCTTCCGCTCCATGAATCCTTGAACATAATCCAGGAACACGTCCGGACCGTATTGGCCCTTTAAATCCTCCTTCATACTGCCGTTTTCCTGGATGAGAGGAGACCTGTAGCGCGAACCCAGCTTGTCCACCTGCCAGAGGCAGTGCTCATCGAATCCCGCCTTATCAGGAGAGGTGCCGATGCCCTTATTCCGGGCGGCTAACTGCCATTTGCCGACCACACAGGTGGAATATCCTGCTTTCTGGAGAATATGTCCGAAAGTGGTTTCTTTAGGATGGAGCGCTCCAAATTCTGTGTAATTCCGAAAATTGTACTGCCCGGTCATGATCTGGACCCGCGAGGGAGTGCAGAGCGGCTGGGAGTAGCAGTGAGTGAAACGAACTCCTGTCCTGGCCAACTTATCCAGATGAGGTGTTCTGTATGACAGGCTGCCGTTACAGCTCAGTCCTTCATACCCGAGGTCATCGGCCATTATCAAAATGATATTCGGTTTTTGTTTCCTGGTCTGCTTTGGGAAGGAAAACGAAGGCAGAATCAGGGATAACGCTCCCAAACCTGTTTCTGTTAGAAAGCGGCGTCTGTTGTATGCGGAAATGCTCATTTCACGGCCTTTATATTAAAGCATAAATTATCTTGACATAATACACCATTCGTACAAAATATTACTCATCAGTGTCTTTATTCAAAAACCTTATCACTAAGGGAAAATAAGATGAAAGCAAAATTGATAACGATTGGCATTTTATTGATGGCGCTTCTTTTTC
>SOIA01000111.1 GCA_004378665.1 Candidatus Aminicenantota bacterium | reverse complement strand
CTCGCCTCCGTTAATCCTCCACAGCATGGGCAAAGGCCTGTCCACGCCTTCGGTGTATTCAGGGGTGTTCTCCCAGCAATAGTTCAGGATATGGTTATAGTCGGAAAAATGCTGCCAGCGGCGGCGGGGCATATCCGTGATCATGTGAAAGTGATTGGCGGGGATCCCGACTTTGACCAAGCTTGAGGGAACGTGCTCAAAAGTCAGGAAGGTATGAGGCCACGAATAATCCGAAGCATGGCAGCACCTCTCGATCAAAGGCGCAGGAAGTTTATTGCTCTGGGCTTCATCCTGGATCATGGTGAACATTCCGGAGAGGTCGGAATAAGCCATCCTGCCGGCCATTCCTTTTATCCCTTCAGGTGAGACATATCCCACAGAAAATCCGAGACCCGGAAAATAATACTCTATGGCTTTAAAAAGGTAGGTTTTCTCAGCGTAATCCAGGGACCCGCTGCCAGAATTGTTCCCATCAATAAATCCTTTCTCCATCCAGGGCTTTTTCTTGTACGGAGTCAGGTCCAGTTTAAGCTCTTTGGCAATCTTTTTAACCTCCCAGGGCTCATAGACCTTCCGGAAGTCCATGAAAAGAGGCGGCTTTCCTCCTGAGAGCAACCAGTAGGCGATCATAGTCAGAAGACCCTGAATGTCGTTTTCCGTCGCAAAGGGAATCACTGTCTTCTTTCCGGTGTGGTCTTCAGTGGAATTGAACAGGGACTCGGCAATATCTGCAGTCGAAAGCGGGATTCCTCTTCTGTCAGAACCCCAGGACAATTGATTCGTCCAGCCCCCTGCGATGGCGTTGATGTCTTTCATCATATTCCGGATGATCAAGTACAATGTCAGACCTTCATCCAACTTCTTTGTGTCTTCTTCTGAAAGCGCAGGAGGTTTGATGTTTTGAGTGTAAACAGGAGTCTTGGATCGGACAATCTCCTCGGTATTCGGAAAGATACGGTCTTTGAATTTGACGTTGACCACCCAATTTCTCAGTTCCTCGAGTTCCTTCGGGTCATATCCTCCTCCCTTCTGGAGCATATCCGCAAAAATCTTCATGGATTCCCGCGTGGATTCCAGGCCGAAGAAGCGCCGGGCCGCGTGAACATGATTCAGAGCAGTCTCCATCTGCATCGAATCCGTGTCCACCGATAGATACCTCTTGCCCTTTAAAGCCGCGGACGCCATCATGGCATAAGCCAGATCAACGATCTCCTCCTGGGTTTTCTCGTCGAATTCGGGATTCATTCCGGTCTCAGGCATATTCCCTATGACCATAGGACAGAGACGTCCTGTTTGCGCATAAGCACCGACCAGCGCATCGATGCCCACGACACCGGGCTTTGGGGCGTTATTCCCGCCTACACATGCGAGAGGAACAGTCGCCGGGAAGTGGGCAGTCAGAGCCATGGCGGTTTTCCCAGGAAAGAACCATGTGTCCGGAACAACGATCAGTGCTTCCGCTCCGGCATCTTTCAACTCTCCTACACAGGAATCGGCCGTACTCTCGCTGTCCACAAGATGGGAACAGTAAAAGATATTCGGGGGGCTTCCATCTGGCATCACAAGCTTTCCTGACAACAACTCTGCAGTCATCTTTCCGATGTTGAACGCTCTCTTGCGCGAGGCCTCATCGATCCGGGGATCACAGGGAACAAACACACCCAAGGTGGGAAGGCCAGATTTCTTTTTCTTCACGAATGACATCTTTCCTCCTTCACGGCAAAATCATTCGCCGGATTTGAGTCTGATTGAGATTCTCTATGAATACCGTCCATTATAAATCGTCAGCAGAAATGGTCAAATCCATCATTTAACTTTTTTTCTCATTTCCTCGACATCAGGCTCGACATGGACCAGGACGTTGACAGGCCTGGAGAGTTCTTTTTCGATCTCTTTTTCAATCCTCATCGAAATCTCATGGCTGC
Source organism: Candidatus Aminicenantota bacterium (assembly GCA_004378665.1). GTDB lineage: Bacteria > Acidobacteriota > Aminicenantia > Aminicenantales > Aminicenantaceae > SOIA01. Next base: position 3,463 of record SOIA01000111.1, on the reverse strand, counting down.
TCAAGACGGAGAGTTTGGGATCCACCAGAACATGAACATCCACGATCAACTCTGCTCCCAGTTTTCTGGTCCGAAGAGCGTGCCAGCTGGAAATACTTTTTTCTCTGGAAAGGGCCAACTCGATCTTTTGAATGGACTCGCTGTCCGCCGAATGCTCGGAAAGTTCGAGAAGCGCCTCGAAGAAAATTTTGCCTGATACTCCGATGATCATGAAACCGACGACGACCGCTGCCACCTGGTCTGCATGTCCCCATCCGAACAGGCTCGCAACACCGCCCAATAAGACAGCCACTGAGGAAAGAGCGTCTGACCGTTGATGCCAGGCATTGGCATACAGAACCGTGCTGTGGGTAATCCTGGAGACTTTCCGGGTCACACGAAAGATGATTTCTTTAGAAACTACGGACACACCCGCGATAACCAGAACCATAAAACCCGGAAAGTTGTGTTCATGGCTGTAAATGGAAACGCCCGCCGACCAGATGATCCCAAAGCTGATACCGATCAGAGCCAGAGCAATTATCAGGCAAGCGATCGTCTCCATCTTCCCATGGCCATAAGGATGGGTTTTGTCTGCAGGCCTGCTGGACAATCGGGTTCCGATCAAAACGACAAAATCCGTTGCCAAATCAGAAAGAGAATGCACTCCGTCAGCGATGAGTGCGGAAGACTTTATCAAAATTCCTGAAGCGATCTTTAACACCATCAGGAAAATGTTGAGGAATATTCCCCAGAGGGTGACCTTGCGTATTTTTATCTGTCTTTCATCCACTGGAAGGGATTCGTTCATTCCTCTTTTTCCCGATAAGAAGGCATCGAATAGACTTTCTTATTATAGAGAAAGTCCAAGCCGTTGGCTAATCAAAATTAAAGATTTGTAATATCAGATGAAATGCTGTACAAAATGTGAACAAAGGAAAAAAATCGACTGGAATGAACTTTCTGAACACATCATTTTTTAAAAAATATCTTTTGCCAGGATTCGTGTTCCAATCTGTGGTTATTGCCGGAGGATACGGCACAGGACGGGAATTGGTTGAATTTTTTCTGAACTACGGGCCTCTGGGAGGTCTTTTGGGGATGCTCCTTGTGACAACCGTCATCTGGTCGCTCATACTGGCCGTGACCTTTGAGTTTTCCCGAAAATTTCGGGCCTATGACTACCGTTCATTCTTCATGAAGCTCCTGGGTCCTTTCTGGTTTCTGTTTGAGATCATCTATTTTGTCCTTCTGTTCCTGGTGCTGGGAGTCATCGGCTCTGCGGCCGGCGCTCTCCTCAAGTACAATTTCGGGATTCCCGACATAATCGGAGTGATGATCATGCTGGGAGCCATCGGATTTTTGACCTTTAAAGGAAGTGGCTTGATCGAAAAATTCCTGTCCAGCTGGTCGATCCTGCTGTATGTGGTTTACGGGCTTCTTCTTGTCTTCGCCCTCATCAAATTCGGACCAGCCATCCAGAAGAATTTTTCAAGCGCCAGCATACTCCCCGGGTGGGCAGTGGGAGGCTTCAAATATGCTCTGTATAATCTGGGAATCATTCCTGCTGTTCTCTTCTGCATCAACCATATCGAAACGAGAAAGGAAGCGATAACCGCAGGACTTCTCGGAGGAATGATCGGTATTCTCCCCGGATTGTTTTTCTTCATCGCCGTAGTGAGTCAGTATCCGGAAGTTTTGCCGGAAGAAGTCCCTGCGTATTATGTCTTCCAGAGTCTGGGAATTCCGCTTCTGCTCATTCTATTCCAAGTCGTTCTGTTCGGCACTTTGATCGAAACCGGGACCGGTTTCATTCATGCAGTCAATGAACGGATCCGCTCTGCTCTGGAGGCAAGGGGGAAAATGCTCCCGTCCTGGGCGAGACCTACTGTCGCCATGGTGCTCCTGTTGATCGGTCTGGGAATTTCGACCTTTGGACTGGTTAACCTGATCGCGAAAGGTTATGGAAGCATAAGCTGGGGATTTTTTATCGTGTATATCATTCCCCTGATGACTCTGGGCCTGTACAAAATAATTAAAAAATCTTAGCAGGGTATTTCAAATATGTTGCTGAATTAAACATATTCGATTGTGGCGGGTGGTTTGGGCGTGATCTCGTAGGCCACTCGCACGACCTCAGGAAGTTCGTTGGTCATTCTTTGAGAAATGCTGGTCAGTACATCCCAAGGAACCTGAGTTGGCTCGGCTGTCAACGCATCCTGACTCTCCACGGAACGAACGATAATGATATTCCCGAATTTTCTCTTGCCTTCTTTAACTCCCGTTCCCTTATCATTCAACAGTACGGCAAATGCCTGGAAAGGCTTCAGGCTCTCGATCTCTTCCTCTACGATCTGAGTGGCTTTCCTGACCAGGGAAACTCTCTCCGGTGTCACCTCTCCGACTATACGTGTTGCCAGGCCCGGGCCTGGGAAAGGCATTCGCTGATATATCTTTTCCGGAAGATCCAGCGCTTCGGCCACCTTTCTGACCTCATGCTTGAACAGTTCCTTCAGGGGTTCTACAGCAATAAACCCGAATCCCTTCTCCGGATCAATGCCGATCTGCTCAAGGATGTTGTGCTGGGTTTTGACGCCTCCTTGAGTCTCGATGATGTCTGCTGCGATCGTGCCCTGCACTAAAAACTTTGCCTCGCTTTTCAGGACTTCTCTTCCGAAAACCGTATAAAAGATATCCCGGAACGCTTTTCTCTTTTCCTCCGGGTCCGCTTTTCCCTTGAGAGCATGAAAAAATTCTTCCTGAGTATCGATTATATCCACCTGAATTCCCAAATCGGAGAATATCTGACTCACATCTTGCGGCTCATTCGCTCTCATCAATCCATCGTCGATGAAGATCACTTTCAAGTTCGAACCGATGGCCCGATGGGCGAGGACTGTGCAGGCCGAACTGTCAACTCCTCCGGAGAGAGCGGAGATCGCTTTTTCCGTCCCAATGGTTGATTTTATCTCCTTGATTTTTTCTTCGATGAATTTTGTCTCATCCATTGATCCACTCCTCAGTAAATTTTCCCCAAATCATACACTATCCCGAAGAAAATGATAACAAAAACATTGTTTTCTCGATCCCACAGTTCTTGCGAAAAGTCCATTATTATGAAGAGGTTAAGTCGTCACCCTTAGAGGTGAACACGGGCGTTTAAAATTCATCACTCAATCCACCCTTAAAGGCGATTGCGCGTACAGGCTGATTTTACGATTATATATATGGAATCCAAAGGAGGGCTCTTCCAAAGCGTACCAAGGCTTGAAAGGGAGCAGGGCACAACGGAGGATCCTCTCCCAGCCCTCCTTTTTTTATTGCGTTTGTGGGGTCAGGCTTTGAAAATCTTATAGACCTTACTCGGTTTTGTCAGTCTATCCAAGAGTTATCAAAGTTTTCAAAGCCTGACCCCACTTTTTTCTGACCCCAAAAAACCAAACCCCAAAGCCTGACCCCACTTTTTTTTCAGGAATTATCAAAG
>SOIA01000244.1 GCA_004378665.1 Candidatus Aminicenantota bacterium | reverse complement strand
GGGTCGTACGCTTTCTCAAGAATGCGTTTGTTCTTCATCGTGCAATCCAAATTTTTCAGGCTTATGTCCTCATCCCACTCTCAATTCCTGGGACAAGGCCTAAAGGAGTGTATATTTTAACAATTTGCAGACAATTTTTCCTTATTTTTATTCCAACCCAGGACCCCCGATCAATACTCGATGAAGACGGAGTCTTCGCCCAGGAGGTTCTCGATTTTTTTTGTCAGATCTTCTGAAAGGGTAATCCCTGGAATCTCTCCGGCTTCGACGATCATCCGGTAGGAATGGGGAGTTTCCAGCTCGAAATACACCGGGCAGCTCCCCCGATTCTGGTCCAGCATGCCTTTTAGCTCTTCGAAGACGGATTCCTCGATCCCCGGAAGAAAAATTCTCAGCACGACCCGCTTCGCCTGCTTTTGGAAAGCTTCAGCCAACGGCAGTATATGGAGAAGATGAATCTTCCGGCTTTCTCCCTCTCCTAAAAATTTCCCTTTGACCCAAACGAGCTGGTCTTCCCCGAGTGTGTCATAGTATTTCTTGTAGTTTTCCGGAAAAGCCACGACCTCTATCCGACCGCTCATGTCCTCCAGGATAAAAGTGGCCATTCTCTCATCTTTCCTGGTTTTGAGCGGCTTCACAGAGGATATGATCCCCGCGACTCTTATCTCCCTGTTGAAATCCTTCTCATCATCCAACTGGCTTATCGGATGGGAGACAAGCTTTTTGAGCTGCTTCCCGAATTCGGCCAGAGGATGGCCTGTGATGTAAAATCCCAGAGCATCCTTCTCATAAGAGAGGGAAAGAGATTTGTCCCATTCAGGCATCTCCCTGACTTCGGCGGGAATTTCAGGAGGTTCAATTTGACTGCTGCCAAAAAGGAAATTCTGCTTGGACGCCCTGAACTTTTGTATCACATGGGCATACTCGATCATATAATCGATCAGGTGAAAGAGCTGCGACCTCTTCCATCCCAATGAGTCAAAGGCGCCCGCTTTGATCAAGCTTTCAATCACCTTGCGGTTCAAGACCTTCGGGTCCGCATCTTCACAGATATCAAACGGGGACGCGAATTTTCCCCGCTTCTTCCGGGCCTCCAGTAAACCCCGGACCGCATTTTCACCAACATTTTTTACCGCCGAGAGGCCAAACCGGATAGCATCTTTGTGCACCGTAAAATTGAAATCGCTCTGGTTGATATCCGGGGGAAGGACTTTGATCCCCATCCCCTCAGCTTCATTGATATACTTGACCACCTGAGCAGTGACGCCTCTTTCTGCCTCCGATGTCAACAGCGCTGCCAGAAAATTCACGGGATAATGGGCTTTTAAATAAGCGGTGCGGTAGGCCAGGTAAGCGTAGGCGGCGCTGTGGGATTTATTGAATCCGTAGCCTGCAAAATAATTGATCTGGTCGAAGATCTTGTTGGCCTTGGCCTGGCTGAGGCCCTTCTTCTTGGCTCCCTGGATGAACCTCTGTTTCTGCGCCTTCATCATACCCGTCACTTTCTTTCCCATGGCTTTGCGCAAGATGTCCGCTTCGGCCATGGAAAACCCCGCCAACTCGGTTGCGATCTGCATCACCTGCTCCTGATACACGATCAAGCCTTGAGTCTCCTTCAGGATCGGCTCTAATTCCGGACATTCGTAACTGACCCGGCCGGGATGGTTTTTGCATTTAATAAACTCACCGGTCATTCCGCTCTTGAGAGGACCTGGCCGGTAGAGTGCATTCAAGGCGATCAGGTCGCGAAAGCTCTCGGGCTTAAAATTCCTGAGAAGGTCCTTCATGCCAGGGCTTTCAAACTGAAAGACGCCGTCTGTATTCCCGGCCTTGAAGATCTCGAATGTTTTTTTATCATCCAGCGGGATGTTCTTCAGGTCTATCCTCTCGCCCGTCTCTTCCTCTACGAGGTCCACCGTGTCCTTGATGACGGTGAGGTTGCGCAGGCCGAGAAGGTCCATCTTGAGCAATCCAATGGCTTCGATATCCTGCATCGGGAACTGAGTGGTCACCTCCCCCCTGACGGACTGATACAGGGGCATGAACTCCACCAGCGGCTTCGGAGTGATGACGATCCCGGCGGCATGGATCGAGGGATGACGAACCTGCCCTTCCAGCTTTTGAGCGACAGAGAGGAGATGGGCGATCTTGGTATCCTTGTCCCTCATTTCCTTCAGTTGAGGGATTTTCTTTAGGGCGCCTTCAATAGAGGCTTCCGGTCCAAACGGAGGGATCATTTTGGCGATCTTGTCCACCTCGGGGAGAGGGACTTCAAGAGCTCTTCCGACATCCCTGACCGAAGCGCGGGCGGCCATCGTTCCGAAAGTGATGATTTGACAGACGTTTTCCTGGCCGTATTTTTTTGTCACGTAGGACAGAATTTCATCCCTGCGTCTTCCGCAAAAATCGATGTCAATATCCGGCAGGCTTATCCGTTCAGGATTGAGGAATCTTTCAAACAAAAGGTCATACTCTAGCGGGTCAATATCTGTGATCCCCAGGCTGTAAGCCAGCAGACTCCCGGCCACTGATCCCCTTCCAGGGCCCACGGGGATATCATTGTCCTTGGCCATCTTGACCAGATCCCAGACGATCAAAAAATAGCCCTCAAATCCCATTTCCTTTACGAGTCTGATCTCTCTCTCCAACCGCTCCTCGTACTCATCCAGGCTTTCGGGAGACTCTTTCTTTCCCTTGCTCTTTTTGATGTGCTCCATCTGTGCTTGGAATCCCTCTTTGACCACTTGTTCAAAATGCTCCTCCAGAGATACGCCTTTAGGGGGTTTGTACTGGGGGAGGAAATACTGGGAGGCTGGGAATTCAAAATTGCACTCGGCTGCGATCTTGGCCGTGTTCTGGATGGCTTCCGGTGTTTCACCAAAAAGCTCGATCATCTCGGCGCTCGTTTTGAAATAAAACTCATTCGACCCGAATCGAATCCTGTCCTGATCTGTCACCTTCTTGTTGGTCTGGACGCAGAGGAGAACATCCTGGATCTCCGCATCATCCTTGGAGAAGTAATGGACATCATTCGTCGCAACCAACGGAAGAGCCAGCTTCTTCGCCAGCCGGATCAGCATGGGATTGACTTCCTTCTGCTCCTCCATCCCATGATCCTGGATCTCGATGTAGAAACTGTCGTTAGAAAAAATTGATGCGTACTCGCGTGCAGCCTCTTCCGCCATCTCCTCCTGTCCCAGGCTCAGGAAATGACTGACTTCTCCTTTCAGGCATCCGGACAGCCCGATCAATCCTTCTGCATGCTGAGCCAGGAGTTCCTTATCGATCCGTGGCCTGTAATAGAATCCCTCTAAATAGGCCTTGGTGATCAGATGGCAGAGGTTTCGATATCCGGTCTCATTCTTGACCAGCAAAACCAGATGAAAATGGGCAGGATGTTTACTGCTGGCTTTTTTATCAAACCGGCTTTTGGGGGCCACGTAGATCTCACAGCCCAGGATCGGTTTGACTCCCTTCTCCTTGGCCTGTTTGAAAAAGCCCACAGCTCCGAAAATATTCCCGTGGTCTGTCAGGGCCACAGCAGGCATGTTGTTCTGGTAGGCGGCATCGACCAGCACCGCGATCTTCAGGGCCCCATCCAGGATACTGAATTCCGAATGGTTGTGGAGGTGAATAAACGTCAGTTCCATCTCAGTTCACATTCTATTCATGCGGCTTGCAATCAAGCTTTTTCTATCCATCCAAGGGCTTTTTCTGCCCTACTCCCACTCTATGGTTCCCGGCGGTTTGCTGGTGACGTCGTAAACGACCCGGTTGACTCCTTCTACCTCGTTCACGATCCTGTTCGATATGCGGGATAAGAGCTTCGCTTCGGCTGGGTACCAATCGGCAGTCATGCCATCCACGCTCTGGACGAGACGGATCACAACCACACTCTGATAGGTCCTCTGGTCGCCCATGACTCCGACAGATTTCACGGGGAGCAGCACCACAAAGGCCTGCCACAATTTATGATAAATACCGGCCTTTTTGATCTCCTCGATCAGGACAGAATCTGCCTCCTGTAAAAGCCTGATCCTCTCTGGAGTGATATCTCCGACTATTCTCACGGCCAGTCCGGGTCCGGGAAAGGGATGCTGGAGGATAAAATCCCTGTCCACTCCCAGCTCCCTGGCTAGGTCCCGCACCTCATCCTTGAAGAGCTCCCTGAGAGGTTCGACCAGCCTGAACATCATCCGTGACGGCAATCCTCCGACGTTGTGGTGAGATTTGATGGAATCCGAAGGCCCCCGGACAGGATTGCTTTCGATCACATCTGGATAGATCGTCCCTTGCGCCAGGAATCCAACATCCCCGATCTTTTCCGCTTCCCCCTCAAAGATGCGGATGAACGTCTTGCCGATGAGCTTTCTCTTCCTCTCCGGGGACGTCACTCCCCTGAGCTTTTCCAGAAACTGCTGGGCCGCTTCAACTCCAATCACGTTCAGGGATAATTTTTTCCTGAATTTATCCATCAGGTCTCTGTACTGTCCTTTCCGCAAAAGGCCGTTATCGACAAATATGCAAAAAAGGTTATCCTTGACAGCCTTTTGTACGAGCAGGGACGTGACGAGGGAGTCGACTCCGCCGCTGAGCCCGCAGATGACCTTCTCGTTTCCGACTTCCTGGCGGATCTCTTTGACCTTGCGTTCAACGAACGAACCCATCCCCCATTCGGGCTGTAGCCCTGAAAGAGAAAAAAGAAAGTTCGACAGAACCTTCTTGCCTTGCCTTGTGTGCACCACTTCCGGATGAAACTGAACGCCAAAGAACTTCTTCTCCCGGTCTTCCATCACAGCCACACCACAGTGGGCCGTCTTCCCGGCTATAGTAAAACCAGGGGGAACTTTCTCGACTCTGTCCCCGTGACTCATCCAGACCTGTCCCCCATCCCTGACTCCTGAAAGCATCCCATTTCTATCCAAAACCTTCATCGAAGCAAATCCGTACTCCCTTTTTTTCGAGGGAACCACCTTCCCTCCGAGAAGATAGGCCATCAACTGCAGCCCATAACAGATGCCCAGAACAGGAATCCCCATTTCGAATGTCTCTCTGGAGATCAAGGGGGCATTCTTTCCGTAGACACTCTGGGGCCCTCCGGAGAGGACGATGGCATCCGGTTTCTCTCTCTTCAACCTGGAGAGACGAATGCTGAAAGGAAAAATCTTAGAGAAAACTCCCTGCTCTCGAATTTTTCGGGCGATTAGCTGAGTGTATTGGGAGCCAAAATCGAGGATGGCGACCTTATTCATGGAAAGATTTTAGCACAAAACTAAAGATGCTTCTAATCCTCTTTTATTTTGTTGGAATCAGACCTCAGCGGATTTTTGACTACCTGTCAAGTCATTTAAAAATCTAACCATAGCCTCTATCATCTTGTCATTTAAA
>SOIA01000322.1 GCA_004378665.1 Candidatus Aminicenantota bacterium | reverse complement strand
GAGACATGCTGTGCCCAATCAAGCACTGGAAAGGAGGAGGCCAGTGTCAGCGTTTTCGTGGCTTCGGGTGAAAAATATGCTCGGGCCTGTGATGAAAGATATGTTCAAGGATTGACATCAAAAATAAACAGGAAGGTGAAAGAAATGGAGAAAAAAAATATACGGAAAGTGGTCAGAGAGGGCTATGCCAGAATCGCCAAACAGGGCGATCCTTGCTGTGCGCCGGCCAACCCATGCTGCGGGAATCCTGATTCGGCTGAGGATATCAGCAAGAAGATAGGATACACTGAAGAAGAGCTCAAATCGGTTCCAGAAGGCTCGAATTTGGGACTTGGCTGCGGGAACCCGGTCGCACTCGCCTCTTTAAAAGAAGGCGAGACCGTTCTTGACCTGGGGGCGGGTGCCGGCTTCGACTGTTTTCTCGCGGCGAATAAAGTGGGCAAAAAAGGAAAAGTCATCGGTGTGGACATGACACCAGAGATGCTTGAGAAAGCCAGAGAGAATGTGGAGAAAGGAGGATATGACAACGTGGAATTCCGGCTCGGAGAGATAGAAAATCTTCCGGTTGCTGATAATTCTGTTGATGCAATCATCTCCAATTGTGTCATTAACCTCGCGCCAGATAAGAGAAAGGTCTTCGAGGATGCGTTCAGAGTGTTGAGGCCCGAAGGAAGATTGATGGTCTCGGATATTGTTCTGTTGAAGGAGCTGCCGGAGGAGATAATGGACTCCGTCGAGGCCTATGTGGGCTGTATCGCAGGAGCAATATTGAAAGATGAATACATAAAAGCCATAGAACAGGCAGGTTTTCAGGATGTCAGGATAGAGGATGAGACATCTTTTCTTGCTGAGAGCGTGATGAGTGACCCGACGGCCAAGGAATTTATCGAAAAGTTCAATATCTCGCTTGATAAGGTAGAAGATGTGATGAGCTCGATTAAAAGCATAAAGGTTTTTGGGATCAAACCTAAACAATAGAATCAAGGCCGGAAGAATGATCAGAGAAGACAAAAAGGCAAAAACACTCAAAGGATTACAGGCGTTGCGGAATATAGGACCGGCCACGGCAGAAAAGCTCTACTCGATCGGAATCAAAACTCCTGACCAGTTGAAACGATCCGACCCAAAAAAACTCTATAATCAACTCAAAGAAAAATGCGGGGGTCAACTGGATAAATGCGTACTCTATCAACTCCAGGGGGCCGTTTCAGATATCCCCTGGCCTGAGTGCAAAGACCTTGCCGATGATTAGAGTGATGTTAAAAAGAGGCTGTATGATTCCTGATAGGAAGGTTAGCTTTTTTTTGTTTCAGAGACTCTAAGCGCGACAGCTTTATCTGTTTTCTGGTCTCTCTTCTTTTCCAACCATTGAGGGAAGATCCAGTTGAGGATCTCACTCTTCAATTCATTATTCATGTTTTTGATCTTGAGTCCGGCCTCAAGCCTGTTGTCCACGCTTTTCACCCAAACGATTTCTCCTGAAACGGGAACCGATAATTTTTTATCCGGAATTTGGAGATTGACTTCCATATTCGAGCCCAATTTGATATCAAAGTTTATGCTTAATTTTAATCCTTCCCGGGAGAAATCATGCGCTTCGACTTTCTTGCTGAGGTGATTTTTTCCGTCGATTTTGA
>SOIA01000267.1 GCA_004378665.1 Candidatus Aminicenantota bacterium | reverse complement strand
ACGTATTCCAGAAAGATATTCAACATGGCCTTCCAGTTCTCGGGAAGCTACGAAGAGGCGGAGGACATGACGCAGGATATCTTTTTCAAGCTCTACAACTCGCTCGAAAAATTCGATTTCAAGAAAAATTTCACCGCCTGGCTCCTGACCATCGCTAAAAATTATCTGATCGACGAATACCGAAGGACAAAATGGGAAAAGAAATCACGGGACAACTTCGATGAGCACTATCTCGCGTCAGAAGCAGAAGAAGGTCCCGAGGAAGGCGTCTTGAAACAAGAAAGCAAAAGAACGATCTGGGAAGCCCTCAATGCACTTCCTTCTGAAATCCGGATGACAATCATCCTCAGAGATATTCAGGGAAAAAGCTACGACGAGATTGCGGAGATCATGAGCCTCCCCGCAGGAACGGTCAAATCCCGGATCAACAGGGGAAGGCTCCAGCTCGCGAAAATCCTTAAAGAACAAAAGGAGAAAAGAAATGAAATGTGAACATGCAGAAGAACTCTTGTCTCCTTATTTAGAGGACGAGCTCAGCCGAGAAGACAAGAGAGCTGTCGAAGAGCATTTGAGATCATGCGAAAGTTGCTCCCTGCTTCTCTCATCCCTCCAGGAAACCAAAGAGTCCCTGATCGGTCTCCCTGAACTCGAAGTGAATGACGGTCTGCTGAATCGACTCTACGCGATTCCTGAAAAAAAGAGAAAATTCAGCCTGGGTCTGGATTTCTTCTTGCGTCCATCGCTCCAGCCTGTTCTGGCCGCCATCACGATCGTACTGACTCTGGTTTCCTTCTACTTTTTCAACCCGAATAAAAAGTCCTTCAATCAAGAGATCAGCCGTCAGCTTCATCTCGGTTACAGTAAAGTCGGAAAATTATACGCCAAGGCAGACTCTTTCACCGCGTCTCTTGGCGAATACAAGGATACCATTCTCGTTTCTCTCAAGAGTATCACTGGATCCGGAGAAACCGAGGATTCAACATCAAATAATAATGGAGGTGCACAATGGAAGAAAAAGTCGTCGTCACAAGACCACCGAAATCTCCCGCTCTCGCAGGAATCCTCTCCTTCTTCTTTCCGTTCGGAGTGGGCGCTTTCTACAACAGTCAATCCGTAAAGGGTTTCGTTTACCTTTTGATCTTCGCTGCACTGGTCACGATTCAGGGTGAAGGCAGCGCCCAGCCTTTTGTGGGAATTCTCCTCGGAGGATTTTACATCTACCAGATCATCGAATCCATCCAGACTTCGAAAAGCATCAACCGCAGAGCGTTGACTGGAGAGAAAGTGGAAGAAGTCAAGGAAGAACTCCCGGAGTTCGTCAAAACCGGCTCCGTTTTCTGGGGAATCGTTCTGCTGGCACTGGGAGTCATACTCCTCATGGCAAATTTCGACATCATCAGCTATGAGACCGTTTTTGACTTCTGGCCGATAGTGATCATCATCGTCGGAGTGAAACTAGTCGCAGATTTCGTAGTCAAGAAGAACATCAACGGCAGTTAAAGGAGAATAAAATGGCAAAACAGCGAAGAAAAGATCCGCTCGCATGGGGAATCATCCTCATCATCATCGGTGTCGTCATCCTGTTGAGCAACATTCACATCGCTGGATGGGATGCCTGGGAATTCTTTGCTCGACTCTGGCCGGTGATCCTCATAGTCTGGGGAGCCTGGAAGCTCTACTACGGAATCAAAGAGAAAAAAGAAGAAGAGAGACTTAAGTAGGATTTAAAAATGAAAGCAAAGGAAATCATCCTCCTGATTCTTATCATTGTGGTGGGCATACTCTTTCATCAGATCTACACGGGAGAGATCGATGTTTACTTTGACTTTGATGATGATGCCATCCTCTTCTCCAATGAATTTGACTTCGAAGACTACCAAGAGTTCGAGCCCCCCTTCCCTTCTCTGATCCAGGTTGTGAATTCTCACGGAAACATCGATATCCTCGGGACTGACGAGGAAAAAATGACCGTCACCCTGCGGAAAAAAATATGGCGCAGGAAAGATGATGTGGCCAAGGAAATCGCTGATCAACTGAAGATGGAAGTCGAGAGAGAAGCGAATCGCTGGGTAATCTCGACGAACAGGCATGAGTTCAAGAAGAAAAACTTCAGGACAAATTTCGTAATTTCCATCCCCTCGGGGACAGATGTCGAGGTGATAAGTTCCTACGGAACTGTTGATGTCGCCTACGTGCGAAATGCAGATATCACCAACCGCCATGGGGAAATAATCGCCGAGGACATATCCGGAGAGCTCCGTTTGGACAACAGCTACCGAGACGTTGAAGTGGACAATGTCGAATCTGATCTCTACCTGGAGAGCCACAATTCCCACGTCTATGTCGGCGCAGTCAAGGGCAAAGTGCATATCGTCCACCGCTACGGAAAAGTCCAGCTGGATAATATCTCCAACGATGTCACCATCGAAGGCTCCCATTCAGAAATCTACGGCGAGAAATTGACAGGACCTTTGGATCTGGAAAGTTCTTACAGAAAGATCACTCTTCTGAATATTGGCCCTACGAAAATCAGAGGTCACAATTGCACAATAGAAGTCGAAGGAGCAGACGGATATCTCGATATCCAGAACAGCTATGGGAAGGTTTGGGTCGTTGATCTCCAAGGCGACCTTATGATTGATGGAAAAAATCTGGCAGTCAAAGGAGAGACGATCGTCGGAGAAAAGATCAACATCAAATCGTCTTACCGGGACATCGAACTTTCCGAATTCTCAGGGAGAACGACGATCACCCACTCTCATGGGAAGGTCATCCTCGTGCCTTATCCTCTTACCCATCCCCTGGAAGTCAAAGGCAACTATGCCACGATAGAACTCTCCTGGCCTTTGGGAAAAAAATACCCCTTTGAAGCACAAGTGAAGAACGGAAAAATCGAATGGGGGCTTGCTGAAGAAATATCCATTCACGAGGAAGATCACACGCGTACCCTCAAAGCCTTCCTCCAAGAAACTGAAGTCCCTTCCATATTCCTGTACACGAGTTACCGCACCATCTGGGTGACTGAGTAAACTCAGACAAGGGTCTAAAGAATAAACCACAAAATAAAAAAGCCCGTTCTTTGGAACGGGCTTTTTTTTGCCGTACCAAAGACAGACAAAAACTCTTTCACCTCTTCTGAATAAACTAAATAGACAAGAAGAAAAACGAACACGCAGAAACGAAATATGAATTAGGTAGAAGAAATACGAATGATAGGCGGAGGCTTGGGAGTGATCAGTGTTTGAACTTCAAGTTGAGGATCTTATCGTTCAAACAGCCCATGATCTTGATGTTAAAATATGAAATCGCATTCGCCAGGTCTTTTTTGTATTTTGTGACATAACGGACAAAATTATTTTCTTTGTTGTAATGCAAGAGATTCTCGAACTCTGACACCTCGTCTGTGAGTTCTATCAGAAAGTGATTGATTGTCCGGTATTGGGCGTTTATCTCGATCAGATCCTTGCCTTTGAGTTTGTTGAAATCAAGATAAGGAGGGAGAGATTGGAGGATGACAAGGCTTTCATTGCGCAATTCGTTCACGGACTCCTTTATCTCCTGGAAAAAAGATTTGTATTCCATGGGTTCATTCAACTTTTCTTCAGCTTTATCGAGCAGGACCTCGTACTGGTCCTTCACAGAATTAACGAGTTCTTTGACTCCCAGATATTTTCTTCTGAAATGAAAGAGGTCGATGAAATCTCTGCCGATGTATATTTTGTCCTTATAGTTCGTCATCAATTCTCGCGGGGAATGGGTGTAAAATTTGATCTCGTAACGCCTTCCTCCCGAATCTCTTTCTCTCAACCGGGCGAGCACGAGACAATTATTTTGCTCGGCAAAATAGCTGTTCACATCCAGTAGGGATGAATAAACAGCTAAATTCTGGATGATATACTCCTTGACGTAATTGAGAAGGTCCTCATTCTTGCTGAGAAAGTCATTAATGGTCTCGTTCGGAGTGGGAGTGATAATAGAGTAAGAGGGCGAAAGAAGGTAAAGGACAGGGCCTGTGCCGAGTTCGAGGTAAAGATTTTTCAGAACTTGCTGATGGAGGTCGTTGAGCAGGATGGGCTGCAGAGGAGGCAGACTCTTCACATCGATTTTGGAGAGTTCTTCAACTTCGTTCATACCGCAATAACCCTTTCTTCTTTCAAAAAAATGCTATCATCTCAAAACAAAAAAATCAAGTCCGCACAACGGGGTCTGACTTTAGGATCAAGCTTTTTGGGGTCAGCCCTTGTCAAAGCAAATATTGCAATCTCAACAATGGAGTTAGACCTTAGTCATCCTAGTGATACGAAGGTCAACAGACCAATCTGAATTCTTTAAGAAATGAAATGACTAAAGTGACTAAGGTCTGATCCCATAGGTCCAGGCCTCGCTGCCATAGCGTTCTTCCTGGATTTTTGCGATGAGTTTTTTTTCTTCGGGATTTAATATTTTAGGTATCATATCGACCTTAAAGAATTCAGACATTCCCGATATCAAACGCTCCACTGCCCAGTCGAAGGTCACTGTCTTCCCCAAAGCCTGAGAAAGAGAGATCATGCGAACCTTGCTTTCATTTTTTCCTAAAGCCGAAACAAGCTCTAACAAACCCTCATCTTCTTCTAACGGAACGGAGCCGTGCTGGATGAATTTCGCACCCGTTCTTTTCTGGGCACTGCCCACGATTTTCTTCCCGTCGACTTCGATCTCATTCCGAGCAGGATAGGAAAAACACGGCAGGTGTCCTTTGATATAGGAATCGGGCGGGGCGTCCGCCAGATAGGGACTCAGCCCCATCTTCTCAAAGCCCCGTATCAGGGCTTCCGAGATGAGCCTGTAAGAATCCGCGAGTGTGGAGGTGAATGTCTCGCAATCAGATGAGCCCAGAGAGTAGGTCACTTCTTTGTGATGGAGTACGAGTTTTCCTCCGGTCATCCGTCTGACGACGTCTATCCCATTCTTCCGGCAGTATTCGACATCCACGACTCTCCGGATGTCCTGGGAATACCCGAGAGACGCAGTCGGCCATTCCCATCTGTAAAACCGGAGATAGGTCTGCGGCTCATCGCTCAGGGAGCGGAAAAGAAAGTCATCCACAGCCATGTTCCAGGAACCTGGAAGCGGCTTTTTATCTAAGATGAGCTTCCATTCCATATGGGGTCGCGTCTCAACATTCGACATTTTCTTTTATACTGTATGCAAGATTATCTAATGATAAAAACTAAAAATCTTCAGCCTCAGTTTTTGTATTAAACTTATCTAGGAAATAAATGTCAAATGTTAAGATGCGGCCTCTCTTTCTTCCGTCTTTTTCGTAAATGTTAAATGTTAAGACGCGACCCCAAAAAAAAGAGCGGACAACGGGATTCGAACCCGCGACCCCGAGCTTGGGAAGCTCGTACTCTACC
>SOIA01000099.1 GCA_004378665.1 Candidatus Aminicenantota bacterium | reverse complement strand
TTGTTGCCTTATGTGTGGTAAAAATGCCCATAAATAGAGAAAGACGATATTGTTAAGAAAAATTCTCATAAAATTCAGAGTGGGTTTAACATTCTAATGGTTTCAAATCGCTAAGGTGGTACCTTGGGGAACGTCCCCAAATTGACAGATGTCTAGAATTTTTGCGGATTACATAGGAAAAGCCAAGCAGATTCTTGCGAGTAACTGGACCGGGAAGTCCACAAAGCCGGCCCCTTCCCTTTACCCTCATCAATGGAACTGGGATTCAGGCTTCATCGCTTTGGGTAAGTCTCATTACAACACTGCACAGGCCATTCTCGAGATTGAAACGCTGTTCGAGGCGCAGTGGGCCAACGGAATGCTTCCCCAGATCGTGTTCGATCCGAAGGAGCTCGGTCATTATTTCCCAGAGCCGGATTTCTGGCAGACAGAGCGTTCTCCCCATGCTCCCAGGAATAAGTTGACTTCAGGCATCACAATGCCACCCGTGCATGCGATTGCAGTCGAAGAGATTTACCAGAATGCCCGCCAACCGCGCCGGATTCTTCCGTTTCTTAAGAGGATTTACCCTAAGCTTATCGCCTTTCATCAGTATCTCTACAGGGAACGTGATCCTAAAAAGCAGGGACTCGTCTACATCCGGCATCCCTGGGAGTCCGGCATCGACAACTCTCCGACCTGGGATATCCCCTTAAAACGGATCAAGATCGATACTTCACTCCCTGATTACACTCGGAGAGACCTGGAGCACGTCACAGACCCCAACATGAGGCCTTCTGATGCAGATTACGACCGGTATATCTATCTGGTCGATTTTTTCCGCCGCTGCGATTACGATGAAGACTGCATCCGCAAGTCATGTGAATTCCTCATCCAGGATCCACTCTTCAACTCCATTCTGTGCCGGGCCAATGAGTCACTGGCAAGGATTGCTGAAGCTATCGACGAATCCCCCGATCTTCCCCAATCCTGGACCAAGAAGACATCTACGGCGTTACAGATGAAGCTCTGGCATGAAGAACACGGCATTTTTGATGCCTGCGATTTGATCACAGGAGAACTGATCGAGATCGACACGGCCGCAGGATTTCTTCCGCTGTTCGCCGGAGCTGCCACGCGTGAGCAGGCTCAAACTGTATACGAACGATTGAACTCAGCCTCCTTCTGTAGTCTCCACCAGGGAAACTGCTTCACCATCCCGAATTATGATACTCAGAAAGAGGATTACGACCGTCACAATTACTGGCGCGGTCCGGTATGGATCAACATCAACTGGATGCTGGCCCATGGTTTAAAGCGCTACGGCTACACGCTCAAAGCGGACTCCATGAGGAAAGACCTTCTTCAGCTCCCTATCCGTTTCGGGTTTCATGAATACTTCGACTCTTTCGACGGGACTGGCTACGGTGGCGACAACTTCAGCTGGACAGCAGCTCTTTTCATTGACCTTGTTGAAGAGTTTTATGAGAGTGAGGAGATTGGATTTGATCTTAAGAAATCAGTGAAAAAGATTTTTCCGGGCAGCCAGATTTTGAACAGCGGTCAGGAAAGGCCGGATGCCCCGCCCGAGAAACTCGGAGCGGAATTGATGAAGTCCATCCGTAGTATGCGCGATCATTATTATGATACCAAACGCGGTCTCGTGGATTATGAGAGATTGCGTGAAAGTCCTGAATTTCAACTTTACCGTATCCTCACCAACGGGCTGAAAGATTTCAATCCTGGCCAACTCAAAGGCCGAAAGGAGAAGCTGGCATTCTGGATAAACCTCTACAACACCATCGTCGTGGATGGGATCATCACGCTGAAGATTAAGAACTCGATTAAAGAGGCGCCGGAGTTCTTCAGGAAGATCAAGTATCAGATCGGCGATTATCTTTTCTCCCCGGATGATATTGAGCACGGAATCCTCCGCGGAAATGTCAGGCCTTATTTCCGGCTGGCACGGCCTTTCGGGCCCGGTGATCCCCGGCGAGCCTGGATCTTGAAGCCTGTTGATCCACGTATCCACTTTGCTCTGGTCTGCGGATCGAGGTCCTGTGCACCGATCGATTTCTATGATTTCGAAAAAATCGACCAGCAGTTAGAAAAAGCTGCGAGCAGTTTTATCAACTCCTCAGAAGTTCTGGTCCTCCCAGAAGAGGGGAAAATATTGATCTCTGAGATTTTCCGCTGGTATGAAAAAGACTTTGGAGGAAGAAACACGATCCTGGATTTTATCGTTGACTACCTTGTGGACGACAAAGCCAAGGATTTCGTCAGAAAAGAACACGAACGATTAAAGATCGAATACCTGCATTATGACTGGAACCTGAACCGCTGAGATTAATTTGAGGGGATGGCTTCGCTCCCTTCAAATTTTGAGCGCCAGTCCTTCCCTGTCCCTCTCGCCAGATAAGCGAAGGGCAGTGGGTGGGAAAACCGTTTGAAGGCGGAGCGGGCATGGTTCCGCACCGATGAGGTGAGGAGAGCGGAGCCTGAAACCGAGCAGCTTTTGACTCGCTGGGGCAAAAGTTGCGTGTTTTCGGAATCCACTGTCCTGAGCTTTCTCAGAAAGATGAACCGATAGAAAGTTTTTGAGAAGTCTAACGCAGCTTGGGAAGATAATCAGAATGGATTTTCGCCGTCGTAAAACGTACCTTCAGGAAGGTTAAACCCGATATCCTCGATCCCGAGCATCCTGAGTGCGGCAAATAAGACCTTACCGGTGTGTTTGAATGCCACGGCTGTGTGGTGAGGGAATCTTTTATCGATGAGCACATGACGGTAGAAGCGGGCCATCTCTTTGACGGCGAATACCCCGATACTGCCGAATGACTTGGGGTCGATATCCAGGACTTCCCCTTCGGCGATGTAGGCCCGGAGCGCAGCATCGGCTGTGGACTGCAATCGAAAGATCGTCATGTCGCCGGACCGGATCCGGCCTTCCAGCGTTCCTCTCGTGATATCCGGTTTTTTTCCGAGTTCCATCAAACGGTTCATGATGAGCTGGTACTTCATCTTGCCGTCGAGCAGACAGGATGACGCCGTATTCCCGCAGTGGAATCCCATGAACAGGTCGCTGGATTTATATTTCTTAACTTTATCCTTCGCTTCTGTGTACATATCATCGGGAACTGTGTTGTTGATATCGAGGAGTGTGGCGGGAAGCTCGGTGGCACAAGTGGCCATGTATTCGCTTAAAGCCCCGTAAATATCCACTTCACAGGCAACAGGGATACATCTGGAAGCCAGCCGTGAATTGACATAACAGGGGACGAATCCGAAGTAGCTTTCGAAGGCGGGCCAGCATTTATTGGCAAACACACCAAACTCAGAAGCGCCAAGGTTCTCTTGCATGAATTTGGTCAGTGCCACTTCATACTGAGCCAGTTTTTCCAGAAGGTCCGGATAGGTGTTGCCCTTGCCTAGCTCTTTGGCCATGTCTTTTGAGACTGCCTTGATCTCAGGGGCGTCCTTGGCTTTGAGAAAAATGTCGTAGAGGTCCAATTCGCTGTTTTCCATGACCTCCACGCCGAGGTCAAACAGGGGCTTGATCGGTGCGTTGCAGGCATAAAAATCTTGTGGCCTGGGTCCGAAGGAAAATATCTTGAGTTTTTGGAGTCCGGCGATCACTCTGGCAACGGGAATGAAATCGGCGATCATGTCTGCCACTTCTCCGGCCACACCCACAGGATATTCGGGGATGTGAGGGTTCAATCCTCTTAATCCGATGTTGTAGGAAGCGTTGAGCATTCCGCAGAAGGCATCCCCTCTTCCCTGGATCATGTCTTTTCCGCTCTCCTCCGCGGCGGCCGCGAACATGACCGGACCATCGAACTTCTGAGCCAGCATGGTCGTCGGGCCTTCCGGTCCGAAATTGCCAAGATAGACGACGAGTGCGTTGACCTTCTTCTTCCTGATCTCCTCCAGAGCTTTCAGCGAGTCCTTCTCGTTCTCGACGATCGTCTCGATATCTGCGAGAGGGATCTTCTTGTTCTGGCATTCTTTGAGAACACCGGCTTTTCTCTTCTGAGACAGTTCGACCGGAAAACAGTCCCGGCTGACTGCCACGATTCCAGGGTTGATCTTGGGTGTGTTGTTCATTCCTTGCTCCTTTTTTTCTGGCCGTAGTAGGCATCCGGTCCGTGTCTTCTCTGGTGGTGCTTTTTCAAAAGATATCCAGGAATCCTTTCGCACTCCCGATTCAGAAGGAGCGTTCCCCAGGCCATTTTGGCCACCTTCTCCAACGCCACGCTGTTTTTGACCGCTTCATCCGGAGTCCTTCCCCATGTGAACGGACCGTGGCCGGCGACCAGAACAGCCGGCATCTCCAGAGGATTCAACTCAGAAAAACGCTCGATGATCACTCTGCCTGTGTTAACCTCATAATCTTCTTCGACTTCCTTCTTGAGGATCTGTCGCGTGACCGGGACAGGACCGTGGAAATAGTCGGCATGGGTCGTTCCCAGGCAAGGAATTTCTCTGCCTGCCTGGGCGAAGATGGTGGCGTACTCGCTGTGCGTGTGAGTGACGGCCGAGATTTCCTCGAAGGACTTGTAGAGTTCGAGATGAGCGGGAGTGTCTGAGGAGGGATTCAGCGCACCTTCTACAATGTTCCCCTCCAAATCCAGGATGACGATGTCGTCTGGCATCAGCTCATCGTAAGAGATACCGCTGGGCTTTATGGCCACTATTCCCTCATTCCGGTCACATCCACTGACATTGCCCCATGTCAGGATTACGAGGTTGTGCTTGGCCAAATCCATGTTGGCACGCCAAACCTGCTCTTTTAGTTTCATTCTGTTCATTCGGATTTCCTCTGTCTTTCCCTCAGAGAGATGAGGTCTTTCATGACATTATGGAGATTACCTGACCAGGCTTGAATCCCGAAGGAATCATGGAGCTGGCTGTAGAGACGAAACAATTCCGTGTAGACATCGTGGTTTTCAGGGTTAGGTTCGTGAGTTTCCTTGATGCCGGTCAGGGTTTTTTGTGCGTCCTCCACCGTCGAGAATCCACCCTCTTTTTTTCCTGCCGCCACAGCCCCGAAGATGGCAGCCCCCAAAGCGCAGGTCTGGTCGCTTCCGGAAACCTTCATCGGTCGTCCGGTGATATCGGCATAGATCTTCATGAGGAAAGGATTTTTCGCGGCCAGCCCTCCACAATTCATGACTTCTTCGACTTTGACTCCGTATTCCTCGATCCGGTTGATGATGGTCAGTGCGCCGAAAGCCGTGCCTTCGATCAACGCCCGGTATATCTCATGTGCCTGGGTGTGAAGCGTTTGTCCGATCAGCAGGCCGCTCAGGCGGACATCCACCAGGATGGTCCGGTTCCCGTTGTTCCAGTCAAGTGCCAGGAGCCCGTGTTCTCCGGGCTTTTGTTTCGCGGCTTCGACCTCCAGGTTTTTGAATCTCTCTTCGGGA
>SOIA01000109.1 GCA_004378665.1 Candidatus Aminicenantota bacterium | reverse complement strand
GAGGAGGCGCTGCGGCAGGCCAACTTGGTCGTTGAGAATAGCCCGGTGGTGCTCTTCCGCTGGAAAGCGGCTGAGGGATGGCCGGTTGAACTAGTCTCAGAGAACGTGATCCAGTTTGGCTACACGCCTGAGGAGCTGCTTTCCGGAGAGGTTTCCTACGCCTCCCTCGTGCACCCCGGTGACTTGAAACGTGTTGCCCACGAGGTGCAGGAGCACTCTGCGAGCGGCGTCAACAGTTTCCGACAGGAGTATCGAATCATCACCAAGGATGGTAAGGTGTGCTGGGTAGACGATCGGACTGTGATCGAGCGGGATTCCGACGGACAGATCACACACTACCAGGGCATCGTTATCGACATCACCAAGCGAAAGCTGGCGGAAAAAGAACTTCAAGAATACCGTGACCGCCTCGAGGAAATAATAAAGGAACGTACTGCAGAGCTGACAGCGGCAAATGAACAACTAAAACAAGAAATCACCGAACGCAGGTGGATTGAAAAAGCTTTACTGGAAAGCGAAAAGCAATACAGGGAGCTATTTGAAAACGCCATTATCGGTATTTATAAATCAACGCCTGACGGAAAAATTGTAGCGGCTAATCCAACTCTGGTCAAAATGCTCGGCTATTCCTCGTTTGAAGAACTTACCAAACACAATCTGGAAAAAGAAAAATTCATGTCTTATGAGAGAAGCTCGTTTAAGGAGATACTTAAGCAGGATGGTGAGATTATAGGACTGGAGAGTAAATGGATTAGAAAGGATGGAAGTGCGCGGCACGTGGTGGAAAACGCAAAAGCGATTCGAGATAAGAATGGTGAGATTATCTATTATGAAGGAACCGTGGAAGATATCACCAAGCAAAAGAAACTTGAGGCAAACATTCAAGAACTGCGCGAGGAGTTGGTCCATGTATCACGGGTTACTACCATGGGAGAACTTGTTGCGTCACTGGCGCATGAAATCAATCAGCCCCTGACTGCTATCCTCAGCAATGCGCAGGTAGCTCAGCGATTTCTTGATGGCAACGCGCCGAATCTTGATGAGCTGAGCGAAATCCTGTCAGATATTGTGAAGGACAACAAACGAGCAGTTGAGGTGATTACAAAGCTCCGGGCATTATTGAAAAAAGACGTCGTTAATTTCCGCCCTCTGGATATCAATGAAGCTGTTGAAGAAATCATTTTCTTTGTACAGAGCGATATGGAAAGAAAAAATGTGGCAATTGCAACCGAGTTAGTTGCAGATATCCCACTTATTTTGGGCGACCGTGTTCAGTTACAACAGGTTATTCTCAATCTAATCATGAATGGTGCCGAAGCCATGGCAGATACTGAACCCGCGCTGCGTAAACTGATAATACGGACTGAAAAGCAGGATGAGCAAAATGTGAAGGTTGCAGTGCAAGATTTGGGTACAGGATTTAACGTGGATACGATTGAACATATGTTTGACTCATTTTATACGACCAAATCCAAGGGAATGGGTATGGGACTTTGGATCAGCCGGTCAATTATTGAAGTTCATAAAGGGCTTTTGCAGGCTGAGAATAACTCTGATAAAGGAGCAACGTTTTGGTTTGTAATTCCCGTAGGGAAGTTGGAAGTGAACTAACTCCAATTATTTACGTCGTTGATGACGATGCCTCAGTGCGTAAGAGTCTGGAGAGGTTAATCACATCTATGGATTTTCATGTAGAAATATTCACCTCGGCACAGGAATTCCTGCGCTTTGATCGACCTGATAGACCTTGTTGTCTTGTTCTCGACATCAGAATGCCTGGAATAAGCGGACTTGACCTGCAAGAAGAATTGACCGTAGCAAACTACACCATTCCCATTATCTTCATAACTGGACATGGTGACATTCCAATGAGTGTACGAGCAATGAAGAAGGGGGCGGTCGATTTTCTAACCAAACCCTTTGACGACCAGGACCTGCTGGATGCAATCCATAAAGCTATTGAACAAGACAAATCAACAAAACAGGAACAGTCCGAAATTTCAGAAATTCAAAAGTGTGTTGATTCTTTGACTTCTCGTGAACGCGAAGTATTTGCTCTTATTGTTACTGGCATGTTGAATAAGCAAGTTGCCTATACCCTCAAGGTTAGCGAAAAAACAGTCAAGGTGCACCGAGCACGCGTCATGCAAAAGATGCATGCCAAATCCCTCGCCCATCTAGTCCGGATGGCAGATAAAGTAGGGATAGAAAAATGAGCTAATAAATCACAAGTACCAAATAACAAATAAATCACAAAAACCAAACACCAAACTATAAACATCAAATTACAAGAAAATCACAATTTCCAATGACCATATTAAGATTGCCACGCTGCGCTTGCAATTACACTTTTGTCTTCAGTATTCTTAACAAAAGCGTTTCCTAATTACTAAGAATACACAACAGGCCCTTTTTTAATGGAAAGTTAGAACAGGATGATTTTTCCCGATAAAATCAGCCAGAGGAGAATGGTACCGATGAAGGCCCTCCATTCTTTGTTTTTCCGGTAAAGCATCCAGCTGAACCTGTTCTTTTTCGGGGCAGAGAAGGGCTTTCTGGCAGGGAAAAGAACAGATGTTTGGTTCGCGTATCCTTCATATTCCCGCGGGAACAGCCTCTTCATCTTTTCTGCTTCGACCTGGATTATCAAAGGGTAAAAGAGAAGGAAATAAACCACGAAAATACCAAGAACCCACAGGGATCGAGATGCGATGATGATTCCGAGTCCGATGATCAAATTGCCCAGGTACAGAGGATTTCTGCTGTATCTATAAGGGCCTGAGACCGTCAGTTCTTTGTCTTTCTTTAAATGCCCCGAGGCCCATGTTCTGAGTAAGAGGCCGGAAAGGCTTACGGCGAGTCCTATGATAAGAGACGAGAGATCAGGCTTGGCGAGTATAATGACCAGTACAGCGCCTATGAGGCCGGCTCTGACCCTCCACCTGTAGAGAATTTTTTTCAGCCCAACTTCAGGCATTTTCCTCTAACAATTGGATGCTCAAGTCCGCGACTTCCTTTGGAGTTATTTTCTTCAGACATTCCAGGCTCGAGCAGCTCCTCTTGTAGCAGTAGCTGCACTCTATCTCGTGGAAAGCCACCTTGTCCTGGGGCCGGAAAGGTCCGTTTCTCTTCGGATTTGTGGGCCCGAATATGCCGACAACAGGGCGGGAAAATGCACACGCTACCTGAAGCGCGAATGTATCCCCGCTGACCAGGAGGGAGGATTCTTTAACCAGCGCCAGGACTTCTTTCAGTGAGAAATCCGGAGCCACAGGAATACCAGTTTTTTCATGGATTTCTTCAGCCAGTGCTTTTTCCTTTTCATTTCCCCAGAGAATGAGTAAAAAAAGGTCGTCTTGTTTCACCATCGTGATCAACTCGATCCAGTTCTCGGGAAACCACCTCTTTGTTTTCCAGGCAGCACCGACGTTCAACACAACCAGTTTTTTATTTTCTTCGTACCCTGTTGCCAGGAGTTTGTCTTTGACTGATCGAACGAGCTCTTCTGGAAGTGCGAGGGGAAATTCGTAATGTGTTTCCTGTATACCTAACAGCGTCAAAAGCCTCAGGTTTTTATCGATGACATGGATGGTCTCCGGGACCTCCCCCAACCGGTCTGTGTAAAACAACCTGGCCAGGGACTCCCTCAGATTTTTCCGGTGAAATCCGATTTTTTTCTTTCCTCCGGAAAGGAATACGATGAACCCGGATTTGATCAATCCCTGGAAATCCAGGGCGACCTGATCCTTATTTTTTATGTCTTTTTTGAGCAGCGAAATATCTTTCCAGAACTTCCTGGTGCCGATTCGCCATCCTTCAGTGCGGGTTACGATAATCTTATCGATGCCCGGGACGAGATCCAGGATCTCTTTTCCCTTGTCTTCCACGACCCAGGAGATTTTCCCCTTCGGATATTTTTTCCTCAGAGCAGAGAAGGCCGGGAGTGTATGGATGATGTCTCCAAGAGAGCTGAGCCGGATGATCAAGTAGTTGTCCATGTTCAAATTCCCAAAGCTTATTCTGCTTCTTTTATTTTCGATGCGATTTCCTTGATGAGCTGAGAAGTCGATTTGACTTTTGGCCCTCCTGTGATGGCAATAGCTCCTCCGTATTCCTTGACAGTTTCTCTTTCCGGGACAGTGTCTTTTGTGTAGTCTGAACCCTTTGCATGAGTATCTGGCTTGAGCGTGAGAAGCACTTTCTCCACGTTGAGTTCATCGAAAAAAGTGACGTAATCGACAAACTCAAAAGAGGAGATGATCTCTACCCGTTCCTGTTCCTGGAGAATCGGCCTTCCTTTTCCTTTTAGCTTGCGGACCGAGGAGTCGCTGTTCAGGGCCACAACCAGGATGTTGCCCTTTTCTTTGGATTCTCTGAGGTATCGGATATGACCGACATGAATCAGGTCGAAGCAGCCGTTAGCAAGCACGACTTTTTCCCCTTTGTGTTTGTGTTCCTGAATGATTGAGGCAAGCTGTTCGAGGGAATGTAATTTTTTCAATTTAAGAAACGACGGCTTCTTTAAGCTCTTCAGCGCTCAATGCGGCTGTCCCTTTTTTCATGACGACGACGCTGCCTGCGTAATTCGCGAGTTGAGAAGCCTGTATGAAAGTCGCCCCGCATATCAGAGCAAGAGTGAAAACACTGATCACAGTATCGCCGGCGCCTGTCACATCGACGATATCTGTTGTGCCGTGAATCGGGATGGAGTGGGAAGGTTTTCCTTTCTCGAAGAGAACCATTCCTTTGGATCCCCTGGTGATGAGGATGGCCTTTGCCTCTGTCCTCTCCAGAAGTTCTTTCCCCGCTTTATTCAGCACCTGGGTGTCATCATCGATCCGGATATGCAGGGCCCCCTCGACTTCGGGTTCGTTGGGAGTGGAGACATCGATCCCTTTAAAACCCAGAAGCCGGAACCGGGAATCCAGAGTAACTGGGATTTTCTTTTTCTTATACTGAGAAATGATTCGGTCAAATATATCCTTTGTGACCGTGTGATTATTATAATCTGAGATCAGAAGGCCATCGATCTTGCTGAGTGAACTGGAAAGAAATGTATGGATTTTTTGTTTTGACTCGGTGCTCTCAGGGACACTTCCCTCCCTGTCAATCCTGAGAATCTGCTGTTTTCTTGCGGTTTCTTCACCCGCCAGGATTCGGGTCTTGGTCGGTGTTTCGCATTTCCTGTCCGCGATTACACATTCCGTGGATATGTTCTTCTGCTTGAGGATTTTGAGGATTCTTTTCCCGTCATTGTCTGTGCCTATCAGCCCGATCGGATGAGGCTCTGCCCCGAGAGCCATGAGGTTCAGGATTGAATTTCCGGCTCCTCCGAGGGAATACTCACTTTTTCTGTAACTGAGGATCAGGACGGGTGCTTCCCGGGAAATGCGCCGTGTGGTTCCGAAGACGTACTCATCCAG
>SOIA01000055.1 GCA_004378665.1 Candidatus Aminicenantota bacterium | reverse complement strand
AGAAGGCGGACGGACAGTCGGAGCCGGCACTGTCACCGATATCAAGGAGTAGAAAAGCCAGAAGACACTAATCGCGTAAATCATACGGGAAGAAGATGAGAGAGATAATCACCCTTCAGTGCTCCGAATGCAAGCGGAGGAATTACACATCCACACGGAATAAAAAGGTGCAGAAGGACAAGCTTGAGTTGAAAAAATTTTGCAGATTCTGCCGCAAGCACACTATTCATAAAGAGATCAAATAGGAATACCGAGAAGAGAGACGAATCCAGGAAGACAGAGAGAAGGGAGAAAACGAAAAACAAGGAATAGTCGAACAGACAAGAAAGATAATCGATAGTCATACAAACAAAAGGAGGAAATCATAAGAGAGAGGTGAGTAGCTCAATTGGTTAGAGCATCGGTCTCCAAAACCGAAGGTTGCGGGTTCGAGTCCTGCCTCACCTGCCAGAATGCTCTCAATCTTCATAGATTTCGAATAAAAGCATTGAGAAGTCAAAAAATCACCAGGTATCTTTCACGAGTAAAGGTCAGAGAATGAACAAAAAAATCAGATGGTATAAACGGCTTTCCAATTTCCTGAAAGGTGTCAGGGCTGAAGTCAATAAAGTCACGTGGCCTTCGAAGAATGAGGTGTACAGCACAACCATTGTGGTTATCATTGCGACTTTTTTCTTCGGATTCTACCTTTACTTCTGCGATCTCATTTTTTCCTGGGCGATAAAGCACATCAAAGCATTGTTTGGATAAATCGAGTGAAATAATGGCTAAAAATTGGTATGTCGTTCACACGTATTCAGGATTTGAGAAGTTCGTGGCTGAGTCTGTTCGTCAGAGGGCTACCGAGTTGAATTTAGAGGACCAGATCGGCCAGATCATCATCCCGACTGAGGGTGTCGTGGAGATCAAGGGAGGTAAGAAAGTCGTTTCGACAAAAAGATCCTATCCAGGTTATATCCTGATTGAAATGGAGATGTCAGATGAAAACTGGCACATCATCCATGAAACCCCGAAAGTGACCGGTTTTGTGGGATCAGGAAAGCGGCCTTCCCCTTTGAGCAGCGAAGAAGTCAGTCAGATAGTGGAACATATGGAAACGACATCAGAGAAGCCGAAACCGAAACACTCTTTCGATAAAGGAGAAGCTGTTCGAATCATAGATGGGCCTTTCTTTAATTTCAACGGCATTGTCGAAGAAGTGAACCATGAAAGGAACACGTTGAAAGTGTTGGTCACTATTTTCGGGCGGTCCACTCCCGTAGAATTGGAATTTTTACAGGTCGAAAAGATATAGGAGGACGCATGGCCAAAGAAGTTGTTGTGAAGATCAAACTGCAGATTGTCGCGGGGCAGGCGAGTCCGGCTCCTCCTGTGGGGACAGCTCTCGGTCAGCATAGCGTGCCCATCATGGATTTTGTGCGGCAGTTCAACGATAAGACGAATAAGATGGAGGAAGGAACCGTTGTTCCTGTCATCATCTCGGTTTTCAAGGACAGGAGTTTCAATTTCATCATAAAAACTCCTCCGGCCTCTTATCTCCTGAAGAAGGCCGCGGGGATTGCAAAAGGCTCCGGGGAGCCGAACAAGGAGAAAGTCGGAAAAGTGACCGAGAAGCAGATCGAAGAGATCGCTAAGGTAAAAATGGCAGATCTCAACGCGTACGATTTAGGCGGCGCCAAAAAAATCATCGCAGGCACAGCCAAAAACATGGGATTGGAGATTGTCAGTGGCTAAAAGAGGGAAAAAATATAATCAATCCAAGGAATTGAGAGACAAAGAAGACTATTCTTTGGATGAATCCGTCAGTCTCGTCAAGAAGCTCAGTTTTGTGAAGTTTGATGAATCTGTGGACATCTCCCTTCGTCTGGGAGTGAACCCGAAGCATTCTGACCAGATGGTGAGAGGCACGATCGTTCTCCCTCATGGGACGGGCAAAACAAAGAAAGTCTGTGTGATTGCCTCCGGTGAAAAGATTAAAGAAGCGGAGGAATCCGGAGCCGATCATGTCGGGGGGGATGAGATTATTGAAAAGATCTCCAAAGGATGGATCGATTTCGAAGCGGTTATTGCGACTCCGGATGTAATGAGAAACGTCGGGAAGCTGGGACGCATCCTTGGAACAAAAGGACTGATGCCCAATCCCAAATCTGGAACCGTGACTTTCGATGTGAAGAAAGCGGTCCAGGAAATAAAATCCGGACGAGTGGAGTTCAGGGTAGATAAGACAGCCATTATCAACACCTCTGTCGGAAAAGTTTCTTTTTCTGAGGAAAAGCTTAAGGAGAATATTAGATCGCTTATTCAAGCTGTTATGCAGGCTAAACCGCCCGCAGCAAAAGGAAAATACATCAAGAGCATACATATTTCATCCACCATGGGGCCGTCCATCAAACTTTTAGAGGAAGTCACGGAGCCATAGGAGAGGAAGAGTGAAAAGAGAGGATAAAGAAAAGCAGGTCAAGGAATTGAACGAGGCTTTTAACAGCTGCGAAAATTATTACCTTGTTGATTTTCTGAATATGTCCGCGACTAAGGCCGTCGAGCTGAGAAAGTTGTGTCGGGAGAACAACTATACATTTCGAGTAGTGAAGAACCGCCTTGCTATGAGAGCCCTGAAAGATGACTCCCCGGAGAATTTAAGAGAATCCTTCCAGGGTTTGACGGCCATTGCTTTTGCTCCTCAAGATCCTATCGGGTTGGCTCGACTGATCAAGGACTTTTCGGTCCGGCACAAGGTTTTAAACGTGAAAGCCGGTATCTTGGAAGGACAATTTCTCTCTGCAGATAGATTTAAAGAAGTGGCAAACTTGGCCTCTCGAGAGGATTTGCTGGCCAGATTCGGAAGTATGATGGCCGCCCCGTTGATGAGGCTATTAAGGACTTGGCATGCCCCACTCAGTGGTTTAGGCACGCTGTTGAGTCAATTAAAAACTAAAAAATAGAGTTGGAGGTAAAAATGCCCAAAGCACAAACCAAAGAAGCTGACGAGGCCGCAAAGGAAAAAGAGGTCGCAAAGGAAAAGGAGGCCACTGAAGAAAAAGAGGTCGCTGAAGAAAAAGAGGTTGCTGAAGAAAAAGCGGCCC
Organism: Candidatus Aminicenantota bacterium; assembly: GCA_004378665.1. Taxonomy (GTDB): domain Bacteria; phylum Acidobacteriota; class Aminicenantia; order Aminicenantales; family Aminicenantaceae; genus SOIA01. The sequence goes on along the minus strand of SOIA01000055.1, from coordinate 13,301 downwards.
CAAAGGGAAAAAAGGAAGGAGGAAAACTGACAAAAGAGCAGTTTTTTAGCCACCTGGATAACCTGACGGTATTGGAACTCGTTGATTACAACAAAGAATTCGAAGAAAGGTATGGTGTGAGTGCAGCCGCAGCTCCCGTAGCCATGGCTGCCCCAGGAGCAGCTCCTCAAGGTGAAGCTCCTGCTGAAGAAGCGAAATCAGAGTTTACAGTCGTCCTCAAGACTATCGGTGAAAAGAAGATCAACGTGATTAAAACCGTGAGAGAGGTGACGAGTCTCGGCTTGAAGGAAGCCAAAGATTTGGTGGATAGTGCTCCTAAGCCTGTCAAAGAGAATGTTTCCAAAGAGGAGGCAGAGGAGATAAAGGCAAAGTTTGAAGCAGTCGGGGCAGAGATAGAATTACAGTAATTCGATCGTGAAATTGATTAGATTCTTTAGATATAGCTTTATTCGAAAAACTCTTCTGAGAGAAGGATTATAATGGAAGAACTGAAAAATAACTACCGGGAAAGAGTCGATTTCTCAAAGATTAAGACGGCTTTTCCGATGCCTGACTTGTTGGCCATCCAAAGGGACTCCTACGCAGAATTTCTTCAGATGGAACTCCTGCCAGAGGAAAGGAAGGACATCGGACTGCAAGCCGCATTCAAGGATGCGTTTCCTGTTTCTGATTTCAAAGAAACCACCCAGCTGGATTTTATCAGCTATTCTATCGGCGATTGGGAGTGCAAATGCGGCCGTTTGAAGGGAGTCGAGAATTCGCGCGGTCGGTGCAATGGCTGCGGAACTCTCCTGCCTGCAGATGTGGAACTCACCGAAAAGGAGATTTGTCCCTATTGTGGCGCGATGAGCAAAATTGAAATTCCTCTCTGCGATCACTGTGGAGATACGGTGAGACTGAAGATGAAGTATTCTCCGCTGGAGTGTCTCCAGAAGAGTTACACCTATGCGGTCCCTCTCAGATTGAAGGTCAGGTTGATTTCCTGGGAAAAGGATCCAGCGACAAAAGCCAAAAGGCTGAAGCACATCAAAGAGCAAGAGGTTTACTTCGGCGAAATTCCATTGATGACTGACAAGGGGACGTTCATTTTCAACGGGATTGAAAGAGCTGTTGTCAGTCAGCTTCAAAGATCTCCTGGAGTCTTCTTCAGACAGGGAGAAGGAAAGGGTTTTTATGTGGGTAAGATCATCCCTTACAGGGGAGCATGGGTGGAATTCGAGTATGACAGCAAAAATATCCTTTATGTCCGGTTGGACCGGAAAAAGAAATTCCTGATTTCTGTGTTTTTGAGAGCTTTGGGATTTGGTTCGGATGAAGCTATTCTGCGCCTTTTCTTCAAGGCATACAAGATCACCCCGAAAGATGGAAAACTCTTTTGGGAACTGGAAGAGAACATTATCGGGAAGACACTCGGAGCGGACGTCATCGATCCTGGCACCAAAAGAGTCATGGTCAAGGCCAAAGAGAAGATCAATAAAGAGCTGTACGAAAAGTTGAAAAGCAAAAAAATTAAAAGAGTGGCCTTGGCGGATAAAGAATTTAAAGGAGCCTATTCGCTTTTAGCCGTGGATGAATTGGTCAAAGCCAGGGAAGAGATCAGCGATTCTCAACTGGAGGAGCTGAAAGGACAAAAAGAGTCTTTTGAGGTATTTTTTCCGGCCAGCGATGAGTTTGGAGAAATCATCGTTAATACATTGAACAAAGATTCCTCCACAGACACCAATCAAGCTCTGGCTGAGATTTACCGAAAGCTGAGACCGGGAGAGCCTCATACTATGGAGAGCGCCCACAATCTTTTCCGCAGTCTTTTCTTCAACTCTCAGAAATACAATTTCTCCCGGATCGGCCGATTGAAGATGAACATCAAATTAGGCCTGGAACGCCCCTTGGAGGAAAAGACGCTTTCCTCCCTTGATTTTGTTGAGGTGATCAAGTACTTGCTGCGATTGCGCCAGGGAGAAGGGTCTCTGGATGACATCGATCATCTGGGAAATCGTCGAGTCCGCTCTGTTGGGGAGCTCGTTGAGAATGCTTTTCGGATTGGGCTGACCCGCATGGAAAGGACAGTCAAAGAGAAGATGACCGTGGCCACGGACTTGGCCTCGGCCATGCCTCAAGATCTGATCAATTCGAAACCTGTCATCGCAGCATTGAAAGAATTTTTTGGGAGCTCTCAGCTTTCTCAGTTCATGGATCAGATCAACAGTCTTGCCGAAGTCACGCATAAGAGGAGATTGAGCGCTCTGGGTCCGGGAGGCTTGAGTCGAGAAAGAGCCGGTTTTGAAGTGAGGGACATTCAATCTTCCCATTATGGACGGATTTGCCCCATCGAAACTCCTGAGGGGCCTAACATCGGTTTGATATCTTCTTTAAGTTGTTTTGCACGTGTGAACGATTTCGGATTCATAGAGACTCCCTATCGAAAAGTCAAGAACAGTCGGATTATCGATTACGTAAAAATCCTTCACCCGGGAGGGAGTTCCTTTAAAGTCGGAGAAGTCATCGAAAAGGATAAGCTTCAGAAAGAAACGTCTAAAAATCTTCCTGTGGTCGAACCTTATTGCTTTTATTTAACAGCCTGGGAGGAAGAACAATACAACATCGCCCAGGCGAATACTCCTGTGGATGAAAAAGGAAACTTCATCAATGATCTCGCAAGCGCAAGACGGGCAGGTGACTTCAAAGTCGTACCCAAAGACCAGATCGACTACATGGACGTGTCTCCCAAACAGCTTGTCTCCCTTTCCGCGGCCTTGATTCCCTTTTTGGAGCATGACGATGCCAACCGCGCCCTGATGGGATCGAACATGCAGAGACAGGCCGTTCCTCTTCTCAGGCCTGAGGCGCCTCTTGTCGGGACAGGCATGGAGTACCTCGTGGCTAAGGGTTCAAGAGACGTTGTCGTCTGTAAGCGGTCAGGCGTTGTGGAGTTCGTGGATGCCGAAAGAATCCTGATTCGAGTGGATGAGAAGGAAACCGCGAAAGAATACGAGATGGGGACAGACCTCTATCTTTTGATAAAATTCCTGAGAACCAACCAAAATACCTGCATAAGCCACAGACCCATAGTCCGGAAAGGAGATCGAGTCGTTAAAGATCAAATTCTCGCGGACAGCTCCTGCACGGATAAAGGGGAGTTGGCCCTGGGCCGGAATATACTCTGTGCCTTCATGCCGTGGAGGGGTTACAATTTCGAGGACGCTATCATTGTTAGCGAAAAATTGATCAAAGAGGATATCTTCACCTCTGTTCACATCGTCGAAGAAACCATAGAGGCGCGGGATACAAAACTGGGGCCCGAGGAAATCACCAGAGACATCCCCAATGTTCCGGAAGAACTTCTGCAGAATCTGAATGAGAATGGAATTGTCAGGATAGGTGCTCATGTGAAATCCGGTAATATTCTGGTCGGAAAGGTCGCTCCAAAAGGGGAGACGCAGCTCTCTCCTGAAGAAAAGCTTCTCAAGGCAATATTCGGGGAAAAAGCTCTGGATGTGAAGGATGCTTCTCTGTACTGTTCGCCGGGCATAGAGGGAACGATCATCGATGTCAGGATCTTCTCTCGAAGAGGAATTGACAAGGGAACTTGGGCCAAAGCTATCGAAAAGGAAGAGATAGCCAAAATGAAGAGAAACCTGGATGACGAAATTAGTATCCTTGAGGGAGAAAAATTGAGAAAGATGAAGAGTGTCCTCAAGGGAGAAACAGTCGATAAGGAGCTTACATTCGGGGACCTCACCATCAAGAAGGGAACTAAACTGGATGATAAGATTTTGAATAAGCTGGAAACCGGAGATATCCCTAAACTGAAACTGAAAGCCAAAGCGGAGCGGGATAAGAAACTCAAAGATATTGAAAAAAAGGTTAAACGTCAGATTGAGGCTCTCCGTTCCATATACAAGGAAAAAACCGATAGCCTCAAGGAAGGCGATGAACTCGCTCCGGGTGTGATTCAGGCGATTAAAGTCCACATTGCCATGAAGAGGAAACTCTCTGTTGGGGATAAGGTTTCAGGCCGCCACGGGAACAAAGGCATCATCGCCAAAATCGTTCCTGATGAAGATATGCCTCGTTTGCCCGATGGGAGACCGGTGGATATCGTTCTGAACCCGTTGGGCGTTCCCTCCCGAATGAATGTCGGGCAAATACTGGAGGCCCATCTGGGTTGGGCCGCCAGGGAACTGGGTCTCTGGATTTCAACCCCGGTGTTTGATGGGATTTCCGAGACTGAGATCAAAGAGCTCCTCGAGAAAGCAGGACTGCCTCAATCGGGGAAGCTTCCGCTTTATGACGGGATTACAGGAGAATTGTTGGAAAACGAAATCACCATAGGATATATTTATATCATGAAGCTCTACCACCTGGTGGATGATAAGATCCATGCGCGTTCCACCGGTCCTTACTCCCTGATCACGCAGCAGCCTTTAGGGGGAAAGGCTCAATTCGGCGGACAGCGTTTTGGAGAAATGGAAGTGTGGGCGCTGGAGGCCTACGGCGCAGCCTACACACTCCAGGAGCTCATGACCGCAAAGTCCGATGACGTGGAGGGTCGTGCAATGATTTACGAGTCCATCGTCAAAGGTGACCTCGATTTTCAGCCAGGGCTTCCTGAATCTGTGAATGTTCTCATCCGAGAGCTCCAGAGCCTCTGTCTGAATGTGGAACTGGAGAAAAAGGAAGAAAAAGAAGAAATTCTGCCCTGGGGTATTGATGTCCCTCAAATCCTAAAAGGAGAATCATGATGGAAGGAAGGCATGTAATGGCAGGAAAGCCAAGGGTTGATTTTGATCGCGTCAGAATCAGCATCGCTTCCCCAGAGAAAATCAAAGGCTGGTCCTGGGGAGAAGTGACAAAGCCTGAAACTATCAATTACAGGACATTCAAGCCAGAAAAGGACGGCCTTTTTTGTGCCAAGATATTCGGTCCAATAAATGATTATGAATGTCTCTGCGGGAAGTACAAGAGGATGAAATACAGGGGCATTATCTGTGAACGGTGCGGCGTTGAAGTGACTAAGTCCAAGGTGCGTCGAGAACGGATGGCGCATATTGAACTGGCTTCTCCTGTTGCGCATATTTGGTTTTTCAAGGGAATCCCGACACGCATCGGCCTTGTCCTCGATCTCTCGATTAAAGAATTGGAGAAGGTTCTGTACTTTGAATCCTATATCGTTATCGATCCGGGAGATACTCCTCTCCAGGAAAGACAGCTCCTGACTGAGGAAGAATTCAAAGATGCCCAGGAAAAATACGGAGACGCTTTCGAAGCCTCGATCGGGGCTGAATCGGTCAAAAAGTTACTCGTGCGAATAAACATTAATAAAGAAGCCGAAAACCTGAGAGAACTGATGAAAAAAGACGCTTCTCAGCAGCGGAAACTGCGTTACGCGAAAAGGTTAAGAGTCTTTAAAGCTCTCAAGATGTCAGGCAATCATCCCGATTGGATGATCCTGGATGTTATCCCTGTCATTCCTCCTGATTTGAGACCTTTAGTCCGGTTGGATGGAGGACGGTTTGCCACGTCTGATCTCAACGATCTTTACCGGAGGGTCATCAACCGCAACAACAGGTTAAAAAAATTGATCGAACTCAAAGCTCCTGAACTCATCATCCGCAACGAAAAGAGAATGCTACAGGAGGCTGTGGATGCACTTTTTGATAACGGAAAAAGAGGACGGGTGCATCTTGGTGCTAATCGGAGGCCTCTGAAGTCTTTAAGCGAGGCTTTAAGGGGAAAACAGGGGAGGTTTCGCCAGAATCTGCTCGGGAAGCGTGTGGATTATTCAGGACGGTCTGTTATCGTGGTCGGGCCAGAACTCAAATTGAACCAGTGCGGCTTGCCGAAGAAGATGGCTCTGGAGCTGTTTAAACCCTTCATTTTCCATAAGCTAGAAAAAGAAGGGCTGGTTCCGAGTGTTAAGGTCGCCAGAGAATGGCACGAACAGGAGAGGCCCGAAGTGTGGGATTATCTGGAGGAAGTCGTCAAAGAGCATCCCATTCTTCTCAACCGCGCTCCCACTCTTCATCGTTTGGGGATCCAGGCGTTTGAGCCGATCCTTGTCGAGGGAAAAGCGATTCAGATCCATCCCCTGGTCTGTGCGGCGTTTAACGCGGATTTTGATGGAGACCAGATGGCTGTCCACATTCCTCTCTCCGTGGAGGCGCAGGTCGAAGCTCAAACATTGATGCTTTCTACGCAGAATATTCTGTCTCCTGCTCATGGTCGGCCCCTCGCAATCCCCAGTCAGGATATGGTTTTGGGCTGTTACTACCTGACTTTAGAAAAGAAAGGGAAAAAAGGAGAAGGACGCATCTTCGGCTCGGAAGATGAAGTGTTGCTGGCTCTGGAAAATAAAGCGGTGACTCTTCATTCGTTGGTCAAATTGCGTTTCAAGGGGTCATTCATGAACCTTTCCACTTACTATGATGACCAAGCAGTCATGACATGTCCGGTTTCCGAGCTGGATAATCAACTGATCGAAACAACCCCTGGTCGAATCATATTCAACAGTATTCTTCCCGAAGATATTCCCTATATAAACGGCATGATGAAAAAGAAAGGGCTTGAGAGCCTGGTCTTTTATGCGTATTTAAAGGTTGGTCGCGAGCCCACCATTGAAGTACTGGACAAAATGAAGGAACAGGGTTTCAATTATGCGACCTATGCAGGTTTCTCTCTGGGGATTGATGATTTTGTCATCCCGAAGGAGAAAGATGAGTTAGTGGAAAAAGCTGAGAAAGATGTCCAGAGAATTGAGAAATTGTACAGAGAAGGAACGATCTCAGCGGGAGAACGCTTCAACAGGGTTGTCGAGATCTGGGGCTCTGTTACGGATAAAGTCTCCCAGGCGATGATTGAGCAAATGAGGAAATTAAGCTTTGAAGGGAAGGAATTGAATGCTCTCTTCGTAATGGCTGATTCCGGATCAAGAGGAAACAAACAGCAGATTCGTCAATTGGCCGGCATGCGTGGACTGATGAGCAAGCCTTCCGGAGAGATTATCGAGACTCCGATTGTTTCGAATTTAAGAGAGGGTTTAAATGTTTTACAGTACTTCATATCCACTCATGGAGCCCGGAAGGGATTGGCGGATACAGCGTTGAAGACCGCTAACTCGGGTTATTTAACGCGGAAACTGGTGGACGTATCCCAGGAGGCGATCGTCGATGAAGAAGACTGTGGCACACTGAAAGGCGTCAATGTATCCGCGATTGTTGAGAATGGAGAGCTGATTGAGCCTTTCGTGGACAGAATCGTCGGTAGGATATCGTTGGAACAAGTTCGTCACCCGGATACCGATGAGATCATTGTGGATACGAACAAAGAAATCACAGAGGAAATAGCCCAGGAGTTTCAGGAATTGGGAATTGAGAATGTCAGAATCCGGTCAATGCTGACTTGTGGATCGAAGAGAGGTGTCTGCAAGCTCTGTTACGGGCGAAATATGTCGACCGGTTCCCTTGTCGATTTGGGAGAAGCTGTCGGAATAATCGCTGCTCAATCCATCGGAGAACCGGGAACCCAGCTGACCATGAGGACCTTCCATGTGGGTGGAATCGTCATGCGGGGAGCCGAGAGGTCCAAGCTTGAGGCGAAAAATGATGGGTTTGTGAAATTCAACAACCTGAAATCCGTGATCGATAGTGAGGGCTCATTGATCGTAGGGAACAGGAATGCCAACATCGCTATCCTTGACCATCGGGGAAGGGAGATCGAGCATTATCAAGTTCCCTACGGAGCGAAGATACTGGTTAAAGATGGAGAGGAAATCAAAGCCAGGCAGGAATTTGCGGAATGGGATCCCTTCAGTACTTTCATCCTGACCGAGGACTCTGGAGTCGTGCGCTTCCATGATGTCGCTCTCGGGGTAACGATGGAAGAGATCCAGGACGAATTCACTGGATTGGTGACACGGTCGATCATCGAACCGAAAGACGAGAAAATGCAGCCCCGAATTGAGATTATCTCTTCAAGGAAGAAAGATGAGAAAGGCCGGCCGGTAGTGCTCAGAAAGCACTTCCTGCCTTCCGGAGCCAACCTTGAGGTCAACGACCAGGATAAGGTCCATGCCGGCGAGATACTGGCTAAGATTCCACGAGAGGTCGCCCGAACAAAGGATATCACCGGAGGTCTACCCAGAGCAGAGGAACTTTTTGAAGCCCGGAGGCCGAAACAGCCTGCTGCCATCTCTGAGATTGACGGAGTCATTGAGGTGGGTGGTCTTGTGAGAGGCCACAGGAAGCTGACCGTGAAAAACGAGAAAGGCGGGGAGAAGGAGTACTTTATTCCCAAGGGAGCCCATTTGAGTATCGCTGAAGGAGAGAGGGTCAAGGCGGGAACGCCTTTAATGAGCGGACCTGTTAATCCTCACGACATCCTAAAAGTTCTCGGGGAAAAGGAGCTGGCGGAGTATCTCTTGAGAGAGATCCAAGCGGTTTACAGGCTCCAGGGAGTTCACATTAATGACAAGCATATTGAGATCGTCATCCGCCAGATGATGAGGTGGGTCAAAGTCGAGGAAGCCGGAGATACTGAATTTCTGGTGGATGAGCAGATCGATAAATTTGTATTCCAGGGAGAAAACGAGAAAGTCATAAAAAAAGGCAGAAAACCCGCGAAAGCCAGACCTCTCCTTCTTGGAATCACCAAGAGTGCCTTGAGTACGGACAGCTTTATCTCCGCTGCGTCTTTCCAGGAGACGACCCGAGTCCTGACGGAAGCGAGTCTTTATGGGAAGGTTGACCACTTGAGACGGCTCAAAGAGAATATTATAATGGGCAGGATAATCCCTGCTGGAACCGGATATAAATTTTATAGAGATGTGGAGTTGAAGGCAGAAAAAGAGGAGGAGGCTGAGAAGGAATTAGACCTCCAGATTCAGAGATAGAATTTCATCTAACTGCCTTTAAAATCTTGACATAGCAAGCTGTTTTTGCTATTATCCACACATTCGCACCGAGCGATTTTTGCCTTCGGAGCGAATGAAATAATCTATTTTTAAGGAGATGTTGTATTGCCTACTGTAAACCAGTTGGTCAGAAAAGGTCGCACGTCAAAGAAGGACAAGAGTAAGTCTCCCGCATTGGAGATGTGCCCTCAAAAAAGAGGCGTGTGCACGCGAGTTTTCACCACTACGCCGAAAAAGCCTAATTCAGCCATGAGAAAAGTGGCTCGAATTAGATTGACAAATAATATTGAGGTGACAGGCTATATTCCTGGAATAGGCCATAACCTCCAAGAGCACTCGATCGTTATCATTCGAGGAGGACGCGTTAAAGATTTGCCAGGAGTTCGCTACCATGTCATTCGGGGTCCTTTAGACTGCGAAGGAGTGGAGGACCGGATGAAAAGCAGGTCCAAATACGGAAGTCGAAGACCAAAAGAGAAAAGGATCGCAGGATAAAGGAGTCGATCATGCCCCGAAGAGGTTCAGTCAAGAAGAGAAAACCGAAGCCAGACCATTCTTACAACAGTACACTCATATCCAAATTCATAAACACTGTTTTGAAAAAAGGGAAAAAGAGTTTAGCCGAAAAGATCGTTTACAGTACGATGGACCAGGTCAAGGATAAAGCGAAAGAAAGTCCCTTGAAAATATTTGAGAAAGCGGTTGAGAACGTGAGGCCCGTGCTCGAGACAAAATCGAGAAGAGTGGGTGGGGCCACTTATCAGGTTCCGGTGGAGGTTGCGTTGAACCGGTCGAACTCTTTGGCGGTCAGATGGATTATCAGGTACGCGCGAGAAAGAGCCGGCAAGAGCATGGTCGAGAAACTTACGGCAGAGATCATGGATGCTGCGAGTAGTCGAGGCGGTGCGGTCAAGAAAAAAGAAGACACCCATAAAATGGCTGAATCCAATCGGGCTTTTGCTCATTATAGATGGTAATCTCCCTTATAAAGAGAGAGAATTTGATTTTAATACACATGGAGTGGAGTTTTGACAAGAAGACATCCAATCGACAAGGTCAGGAATATCGGCATCATGGCCCATATCGATGCGGGGAAGACTACCACAACAGAGCGTATCCTGTTCTACACGGGGATCACGTACAAAATGGGAGAGGTGGATGAAGGCACTGCCGTTATGGATTGGATGGCTCAAGAACAGGAACGCGGAATAACCATCACCTCAGCTGCCACTACCTGTACCTGGAAAGACCACCGAATCAACGTCATCGATACCCCGGGACACGTGGATTTCACTGCTGAAGTGGAACGTTCCCTGAGAGTACTCGACGGAGCGATCGTCATCCTCTGCGGAGTGGGTGGAGTCGAGCCTCAGTCCGAAACAGTCTGGCGGCAGGCGGATAGATATCAGGTTCCAAGGATCGTCTACATCAATAAAATGGACAGAGTCGGCGCTGACCCTGAAAAAGCCTTGAAGGAGATGAGGACAAGAATCAGCGCAAATCCTCTGATGATTCAGATTCCTTTGGGAATAGAAGAAGATTTCAGAGGAGTGATCGACCTGGTGGAGATGAAAGAGATTGACTGGGGAGATGATTTGTTGGGAACAAAATTCGAGGTGCGTGAGATCTCGGATGAGAATAAAAGAGAGGCCCTGAAAAAAAGAAACGAGATGTTAGAGAAGCTCAGTGATTCGGACGATCAACTGATGGAGAAGTATCTTGAAGGTGATGAGATATCCCCTAAAGAGGTCAAAAGAGTGATTCGAAAAGGAACGCTGTCTCTGGAGTTTGTTCCGGTCCTTTTCGGTGCGTCTTTCAAGAACAAGGGAGTTCATCCCTTGTTGGATGCGGTTGTGGATTATCTCCCTTCACCCAAAGATCTCCCCTCCGTCACGGGGCAGCATCCCCGAACGCTGGATATCGAAACGAGAAAAGCGTCTGATGATGAGCCCTTTTCGGCGTTAGTGTTTAAAATAACCAATGATCCGTTTGTGGGCAACCTGTCCTTTTTCCGTGTGTACTCGGGGAAAGCGAAAGTCGGCTCCTGGGTTTATAATGCCACAAAGGAAGAAGAGGAAAGGATTGCTCGCCTTTTAGAGATGCACTCCAATAAAAGAAAGGATATTAAAGAAGTTTATGCTGGAGACATCGCAGCCCTCGGTTCCATGAAAAATTTGTCCACAGGGGATACGCTCTGTATCAGGAATCACCCTATCGTCCTTGAGTCGATCAAATTTCCTGAGCCCGTCATTGCCGCTCATATCGAGCCGCAATCCAAAATAGAGCATTCCAAACTGGCTGAAGCACTGGCAAAACTCACCAGAGAGGACCCGACATTCCAGGTTAGACAGGATCCCATGACTGGGCAAACGCTTGTTTACGGTATGGGGGAACTTCATCTGGAAGTCCTGATGGAACGTATGAAGAGAGAATTTGGAGTCAGAGCCAATCTCGGAAAGCCGCAGGTGGCCTATAAAGAGACGATCACTTCTTCTGCAGAAGGAGAGGGGAAGTACATCAAACAGACTGGAGGAAGAGGGCAGTACGGCCACTGCAAGATCGTGGTGGAGCCGATCAAGGGAGGAGAGACTTTCGAGTTTATTGATAAAACGAAAGGAGGAGTCATCCCCAAGGAATTCGTTTCCTCTGTGAAGCAAGGCGTGATGGAAGCCATGGAAATGGGGATTTTGGCTGGTTTTCCGATGACAGACGTGAAAACCACACTCGTGGAAGGCTCTTTCCACGAAGTCGATTCTTCCTCTATAGCTTATAAAATCGCAGGCTCCTTGGCGTTCAAAGAGGCGGCCTCTCGGGCTAAACCTGTGCTCCTTGAACCTATCATGAGTCTAGAAGTCGTGACTACAGATGAATACTTGGGAGATATCGTGGGCGACATCAATGCCCGGCGTGGAAAAATTGAAGAAATGGAGATGAGAGGGAGTTCAAGAGTGATTAAGGCTTTTGTTCCCCTGGAAGAGATGTTCGAGTACGCAACGGTTCTCAGGACTTTAACACAGGGAAGAGGCGTTTTTTCGATGGAGTACCTCCAGTATGCGCCAACTCCTAAGGTGATAATGAAAGAAATTATTGCCAGGATTGAAGGGAGAATTCCCGCGCACAGATAGGTCAAATCATGATTTATGAAAAAGAAAAAATCATAAACGCAAAGGAATAGGAGGCAAGGGAAATGGCGAAGGCAAAGTTTGAGCGTACGAAGCCGCATTTGAACATAGGGACGATAGGGCATGTGGATCACGGCAAGACGACGTTGACGTCGGCGATAACGAAGGTGTTGAGCAAGAAGTTAGATGGGAAGGTTGATTATGTTGAGTTTGACAAGATAGACAATGCGCCTGAGGAGAAGGAGAGGGGTTTAACGATACAGATAGCGCACATTGAGTATGAGACGGACAATCGGCATTATGCGCATATTGACTGTCCTGGGCATGCGGATTACATCAAGAACATGATTACGGGTGCGGCGCAGATGGACGGGGCGATACTGGTGGTGGCGGCGGATGATGGGCCGATGCCGCAGACGCGGGAGCACATATTGTTGGCGCGGCAGGTGAATGTGCCTGCGGTCGTGGTATTCATGAACAAGGTGGATTTGGTGGATGATCCGGAGATATTGGATTTGGTGGAGTTAGAGGTGAGGGAGTTATTGACGAAGTACGAGTTTCCTGGGGACAAGATACCGATAGTGCGTGGGAGTGCGTTGAAGTCGATGGAGTCGGATGGGGATCCGGCGGCGGAGGTGAACAAGTCGATATTAGAGTTAATAGATGCGGTGGACAGTTACATACCGGAGCCTGTGAGGGTAGTGGACAAGCCGTTTTTGATGCCGATGGAGGATGTATTTACGATATCCGGGCGAGGGACGGTTGTGACTGGGCGAGTGGAGAGAGGCAAGGTGAAGGTTGGAGAGGAGGTTGAGATAGTCGGGTTTGGAGAGACGAAGAAGCGGGTTGTGACTGGAGTTGAGATGTTTCGCAAGCTGCTGGATGAAGGGCAGGCTGGAGATAACATAGGAGTGTTGTTGAGGGGAACGGATAAGGATGAGGTTGAGCGAGGGATGGTGTTGGCGAAGCCTGGGTCGATCATGCCGCATCGTAAGTTCAAGGCGTCGATATACGCGTTGAAGAAGGAGGAAGGAGGGCGGCACACGCCGTTTTTCACGGGGTACAGGCCGCAGTTTTATTTTCGGACGACGGATGTGACGGGGTCAGTGAAGTTATCGGGTGGAGTGGAGATGGTGATGCCTGGAGACAACGTGAACTTGGAGATTGGGTTGATCACGGATGTGGCGATGGAAAAAGGGCTGACGTTTGCGATCAGAGAAGGCGGACGGACAGTCGGAGCCGGCACTGTCACCGATATCAAGGAGTAGAAA
>SOIA01000357.1 GCA_004378665.1 Candidatus Aminicenantota bacterium | reverse complement strand
GGTGTCATTGCGAGCGAAGCGTGGCAATCTGATATAAAAGAATATTTTTATTCAAAATTTTTTCTTTTTCTTGAAATGTGATTCTTTATTTCATAAACTTAGTGCTGACGCCAATGAAGTTCGTCGCCGACCTTCACATCCACTCCAAGTTCTCCCGAGCCACCTCCCGCGAAATGGTCCTCGATACGCTCGCCCACTGGGCGAAGATCAAGGGAATAGATCTCCTCGCTACGGGAGACTTCACACACCCCGAATGGCTCTTTCTTCTGAAACAGAAACTGGAGCCTTCGGGAAACGGATTTTATCGCCTTAAAAGCATCGTCCCCTCCGAGAACGAGTACCTCAAATCTCTACCCAATCCCACCGAGAATATCTCCTTTATCCTTTCCGTAGAGATCAGCTTCATCTACTCCAAAAACGGAAAAGTGAGGAAAATCCACCTCGTCCTCCTCGCCCCGGATTTTGACTCGGTCGATAAGATCAACCAGAAGCTTTCAGGACTCGGAAACCTGCGTTCCGACGGACGTCCGATCCTGGGAATGGATGCCAAGACATTCGTAAAGATTGTCGCAGACCACTGCCCGCAGTGTGTGGTCATTCCTTCCCATATCTGGACTCCCTGGTTTTCCCTCTTCGGAGCCAATTCCGGGTTCGACACCATCGAGGAATGTTTCGAAGAGATGACACCTTTTATCTTTGCTCTGGAGACAGGGTTGTCTTCCGACCCCCCGATGAACTGGAAGCTCTCTGCTTTGGACAAATACAGTCTGGTTTCGAACTCCGACGCCCATTCACCTTCCAAGATCGGGAGGGAAGCCAACGTCTTCGATACGGATTTCAGCTACGCCGGTCTCATCGATGCCATAAAGACCAAAGACCCGAATAAATTCCTGTATACGGTCGAATTCTTTCCCGAAGAAGGCAAGTATCACTATGACGGCCACCGGAAATGCGGAGTCCTTTTCTCTCCACAGGAAAGCACACAGCACAACAACATCTGCCCGGTATGCGGGAAAAAACTCACTATCGGGGTCATGCACAGAGTGCATGAGCTCGCAGACCGGGAACAAGAGGAATCCTCGCCTCTCAGGGTCCCGTATAAAAACCTGATTCCTTTAAACGAGATCATTGCCCAAGCGCTTGAAAAAACAACCGAATGCAAAAGCGTCTGGGATGTCTACTTCCGTTTTATCCGCGAATTCGAAAATGAGCAAAACATCCTGACCGAACTGGACCTGAATGAACTGATGGGGCTCCCCCCAGAGAGAATCGGTCTGGGCGTGGAAAGGATGAGGAATGGAGACGTCAAAATTGTTCCCGGACACGATGGATGCTTCGGACGGATCAGCCTGTTCGAAGAGGGCCCCCACGAAGAGGAATCCCAGGCCCAGCTCAAGCTGTTTTGATATGGAGAAAGGGGGTCTGGCTCATTTTCTCAAAACATTATATTCTGACAAAATTATGAGAAAAGGTGCCTGTTGGACTTGCTCAGTAATTCGGTGACATTTTTGTCTTCAATATTGCTGGCAAAAGTGTCACCGAATTATTGGCCATAAAGACCAGCTCCTTTTTGGCGAGATCGATGGTAAAATGAAATTCAGCTTTAAAAAAAATGAATTCAGCGAACACATCCGCCTGACACTTCT
>SOIA01000360.1 GCA_004378665.1 Candidatus Aminicenantota bacterium | reverse complement strand
TTATTGATTCAGGAAGGCGGAGAGGGATGAGAAAAATCCAGAGATCAACAGGATTCCGACCCCTATCAGGAGAACGCCTCCGATGATAGAGATGGCTTTGAAATACTTCCGGATCGTCTTAAAGTACTCGAAGAATTTATGCAGGATAATGGCTGAGAGGAAGAAGGGAATGCCCATGCCGGCAGAGTAGAAGATGAGCAGGATTATGCCCTTCATGATGTTCTGTGTGGTGGCGGCCATGGTCAGGATGGCTCCGAGAATCGGGCCCACACAGGGTGTCCATCCCACTGCAAACGCCATTCCGACCAGGCATGTCCCGATGATCCCGAGGGGTTTCTTCTGCAGATGGATCTTCTTTTCTCTGTCGAGGAATTTCAGTCTAAAGAGGCCTGTAAAATGAATGCCCAGGACGATCACAAGGATGCCTCCGCCGATCTCAAACCAGCGGATGTTCTGGGCCAGGAATGTGCCGAGGAATGTGACTGAGGCCCCCAGAGCAATAAAAATAATAGAGAAGCCGAGGATGAACATTAGGGAATTGATGATGACGTTTTTCCGGACATATCTTAAATTTTTATCAGAGGAAAGCTCCTCGATGGATATGCCCGTGATAAAAGCCATGTAGGAGGGAATCAGGGGTAACACACACGGCGAAAGAAATGAGATGAGTCCTGCGGTGAAAGCCACCAGTACGGATACGTTTTCAGTTCCCATTATCTGCTATTCTTCTTCAATCAGCTTGAATAACCAGTTTTCCAGGTATTCTTTATCCATATAGCCAATCTTTCGGTGCCGGATTTTTCCGCTCTTGTCGATGATAATCGTGACCGGTATCGCAGAAAAGGGGCCGTAGTCTTTGGTGAGTTGCGATGTGGTCATGGCTACAGGATAGTTGATCTTCCACTCCTGAGCAAATTTGAGGACTTTGTTTTTCCCGAGCGCATCGATAGAAATTCCGATGATCTCCATTCCTTTGTCTTTGTGTTGATCATAGGCTTCAATAAAATGAGGAATTTCATCCTTACAGGGGTCACACCAAGTCGCCCAGACATTCAAAAAGACCACTTTGCCGCTCAAACTCGAGAGGGAGATTTTATTCCCGTTGAGGTCCTCAAGAACGAACTCAGGGGCTTGTGGAGCGCTTTCAGGGGTCATTTCCGTCTTGATACAGCTTGAAAAAGTGAGAATCAATGGGATCATGATCCAAGCGTATTTTTTCATTGTTTTCTCCCGAGGTATCGATACTCTTTGACCATTCTCGATTGACCCGAGTCGAGCCCATTCGAGGATTATTATTAAGATAGTAATTATAGGTTTTTCGGAAGCTCATTGCAATCATTAAAAAGAAACTGCTTTCAATGACATTAATCACGTCACTTCGGGATAAAGTTTTAAATGTGGAGGTTTGGAAATTCCGGATTGAGCAGGCAGTCCCCGCCTATTGACAACCCTCTACGGTTGCCAGCAGCCGTTCCCACTTCCTGTCCACTTCCTCCTGCATATAGGCGATTTCCTTTTCAGTCAGGTGGCGGAATCGTCCCTGGAGCCTCAGGTAGTCCTCTATCGGTTTCTTTTCTTTGAGTTTGATATTCAGTGTGTATTTCTCGCCCCATTCGATCTCATAGAGTGGGAAGGTGGCGTTTTGGACGACCATCCGGGAAAGCTTGATTGTGTCTTCGGATCGGCTCTTCCATCCCACAGGGCAGGGCGCATAGATATGGAGGAATCGTGTTCCTTTGATATCCTTGGCTTTTTTGGCTTTCTTGAACAGGTCTTCGGGATACCCCACGCTGGCCGTCGCAATATAAGGAATGCGGTGAGCGGCCATAATCGCATCTATATCTTTCTTCGGCCTGTTCTTGAAGTGTTTGACGGGTGTTGTGGTGGTCCATGCTCCGTAGGGCGTGGCTGAGCTTCTCTGTATTCCTGTGTTCATGTAGGCTTCATTGTCATAGCAGATATAGAGGATGTCGTCGTTGCGCTCCGCAACTCCAGAGAGGGCCTGGATGCCGATATCGAACGTTCCACCGTCTCCAGCCCATGCGACGACAGTGGTCTCCGTATCTCCCACCATTTCCAGCCCGGCTTTTACGCCGGAGGCGGACACGGCTGCAGTTTCAAAAGCGCAGTGAAAAATCGGAACGTCCAGAGAGGAGTAGGGGAATGGTCCATCTATGACTGACCAGCAGCAGGCCGGGATGCAGAGTACGACTTTCTGTCCCAGAGCTTTGAGCGTGTACCTCATGGCCAGCGTTGCCCCGCAGCCCTGACAACCGACATGGCCGGGATTCATCAACTCTTCTTCAGGCAGCGAAAGCCTCATCTTTTTTTTCTTCTTGTCTTGACTCATTTTTTCACTCCTATCCAGATGATCTCTTCTTCTGACTTATCTTTTTTTTGAACATGTCCCAAGATTTCTCTGAAGGTTGAGGGAGTGACATCTCTTCCTCCCAGTCCCGCGATGAAGCCGAAGATGGGCAAGCTGTTGTGATGACCGAACATGGCGGATTTCACTTCCTGATAGAATATGCCGTGATGACCGTAGGAGATGTTCCGGTCAACCACCGCCACCTTTTTTGCCTTTTTAATAATATTCCGGACCTTTTCGAAGGGAAACGGCCTGAAGACCTTGATTCTCAGGTTTCCGACCTTGACGCCTTCCTCCCGGAGCTCGTCGATGGCGACCCTTGCTGTGGAACCCACAGTTCCGGAGGTGATAAAGATAAAATCCGCATCGTCGCAGCGGTATTCTTCCACCTGACCCAAATAACGCCCGAACATTTTTTCGTATTCTTTTCCGGTTTTCTCGATCAATGCAGGCGCTTTCTCCATGTCTTTCTGCAGCTTGTATCTTAATTCAAAGTAATGCTCGGGAGAAGTGAGGCCGCCGAAAGCGTGCGGGTCGTCAGGCGTCAGCTTGATCTCGGGCCTAAACGGGGGCAAAAACTCATCCACTTTTTTCTGGTCAGGTAGGTCCACGACTTCATAGGTGTGGGAGAGTGTGAAAGCATCGAGAATCACCATGCTGGGAATCATGAGCTTTTCGGAGACTTTGAACGCCTGGATCACAGTGTCCAGGACTTCCTGGTTGTTCGAGCAGTAAAACTGAATCCAGCCTGTGTCCCTCTGGGAAAGGCTGTCATTCTGGTCTGACCAGATGCTCCACCCAGGCGCCATTGCCCGGTTGATGTTTCCCATGACAACTGGATTCCTTCCCCCCGAAGCCCAGTGGAGGAGCTCGTGCATGAGCGCTAAGCCCTGGGCTGAAGTGGCCGTGAATGTTCTTGCTCCCGCCAGGGATGCTCCGATGGAGGCCGCCATGGCCGAATGTTCGGATTCCACCTTGATGAACGTTGCGTCCAAAGTCTTGTCCGCGCACATTTCAGAGAGGAGTTCGACGACCTGAGTTTGAGGAGTGATCGGGTAAGCCGCGATCACCTGAGCACGGCCGAGCATTCCCCCGAAGGAAAGAGCGTGATTTCCCATCATGACTTTTTTCATTTTTCTTCCTCCACCATGACAATGCATTTGGATGGGCATTCCTCGGCACAGAGACCGCAGCCCTTGCAGTACTCGTAGTCGATCATGGGGAATTCATCCTCGATATATATGGCCACATCAGGACAGAATTTCCAGCAGATGCCGCACTGGATGCAGTTTGTGGGATCGATGACAGGCCTGATATTCCGCCAGACGCCTGTTTTATTGAAAAGAAAGGAGCCCACGGACATCGGCATCAGAGGGACTTCCTTTTCAGACTTGAAAACGATTTTTTTCGCCTCTTTCCTCTTTTTCATAGATATCCTCGCCTGTTTTCTCTCATGCCTTTTCGTAGGCTTCTTTGGCGGCAGCCGTATTTTCCTCGTGTTTCATAGGAACATTTTCCCTCACGGCTTCCAGTAAGGATTTAATATTTGCCAGATTCAGTATCTTGACCACCGCTCCCACAACGGATGTGTTGACGATTGGAGCGGCCAGTGTCCCGAGTTTATGTTTAACGGCGATGCCGGTGGCGTTTACGCCCACCACTTTATATTTATCCGGAAATTTAAGCTCCTCAGGATTCTTATCAGTGTTGACGATGATCATCCCCCCCTCTTTCAGGCCCTCTGTGACATCGATAACATCGACAAGTGTGGGGTCGACGACTACAACATGGTCAGGCTTGTAGATCCGGCTTTTGTCATAAATCGGTTTATCATCAATACGAATGAATGCGAAAACCGGAGCGCCTCTCCTTTCGACTCCGAATTCAGGATAAGCCTGGACATAATTGCCTTCTTTGGCGATGGCGTCAGCCAGGATTTTAGAAGCCACCACAGTCCCCTGACCGCCTCTTCCGTGAAACCGGATTTCAATCATTTCACCCTCTTTCGTGATTCAGAGATAATGGATTCTCTTCTCTCGCTGATTACATTTCGAAGCTGAGCACTCTGTGGGAGTGACACTGGATGTTGACAGCGGCAGGCATGGAAGCGATGTGGCAGGGGAAGGCTTCGACATGAACCGCAAGAGCAGTGATTCTTCCCCCCATTCCCTGGGGACCTATCCCCAGGTTATTGATTCTCTCCAACAGCCTTTTTTCCATATCTGCGTAGAATGGATCAGAATTGTGGGATCCCAGCGGCCTTCGCAGGAGTGCTTTCTTCGCCAGGAGTGCGGAATATTCGAAGTTTCCGCCGACACCGACTCCGACTACGATCGGCGGGCAGGGATTGGAACCACCCTTGTCTGCGGTCTCAACCACAAAATCCTCGATCCCTTGCTGCCCGGCGGCCGGAGCGAACATCCGAACAGCACTCATGTTTTCAGCTCCCCCTCCTTTGGCGATAAACGTCACTTTGAAAACATCGCCTGGAACGAGTTCCCAGTGAATGTAGGCCGGAGTGTTGTCGCCAGTGTTCTTTCTCCGTATGGGATCCTCAACAACAGATTTCCTGAGATACCCTTCCTCGTAACCCGCTCTCGTGCCTTCCGTTATGGCGTCTCTCAAGCTTTTCAATCCATCATCCTTCTGCAGCTCGACATCCTCGCCGATCTCCACAAAAAAAACTGCAAGGCCGGTGTCCTGGCAGAGCCCAAGTTTATCCTTCTTGGCGATCTTCGCGTTATCAAGGATTTGTTTTATGACTTCTTTGCCTGCCGGAGACTCCTCTTTTTTTTCCATTTCTTTGATGACATTCAAGACGTCATCCTGGAGTTCGAAGTTTGCTTTTTGAACCAGGTCTTTTATAGTATCCCTCACTTTGGCGAAACTTATAACTTTCATAAGATACCTCCGGATAATAATGAATTTTGAAAGGTATGATTTAGGATTTAGTTTAGGCTGTGAAAAAAAACCTGTCAAGAAATAAATTGAACCTTTAACTTTTAAGTTTTCAGGTTGATGGCCATCAATTTCATTTCAGTCATCTCTTCGATGGCGTATTTC
>SOIA01000219.1 GCA_004378665.1 Candidatus Aminicenantota bacterium | reverse complement strand
AGAAAGGGATCAATAAGAAATGACCAAAAGAAAAATAAAGGGGGATGCCATGAAAACCAGAACACAGAGACCCAGACCTAAAGGATTAACCCTTGTGGAACTCCTGGTCACAGTGGCTGTTGTGTCTCTCTTGATGACAGCCCTCCTCTCTCTGTATTCCGCCGGACAGCATTATTTCCTGAGCGAGAGCGCCAGGCTTGATGGGCTTCGGGATGTCCGTCATGTCCAGAGCTGGATGACACGAGACATCAAAGAAGCGGTGCAGGTTCTGCCCAACTGGGATGTGTACACTGCTTCTGACAGCTGCCTGATACTCCTGATCCCCTCTGTGGATGCGAGCGGAGACATCATCGATATTGAAAATGACTTTGATTGTGTTGTTTACCGCCTCGATCCCCAGATTCCGAGCCGCCTGGAACGGATCGTTGATGCCAAGGACGGGGTGAGTGCGCGGTCTGACAGCAGCAAATGGCTGTCCACGAAGGTGAATTCTTTTCTGTTGAGCTCTGAAGGAGCCAACCTTTCTTCTGTGGCAGATTTCAGTCAGGTGGCCAGCGTGGATATCTCTTTGATCACACAGCAGACTCTAATGGGGCGCTCTTACCAGGAAATGCTCCAGACTGGAGTGATGCTGAGAAATAAACTGGATTAAGAGGATTCGGAGGTGAGTCAAATGTATACACATAAAAAAGACATAAAAAGGAAGAGACATGAAGAGGGCATGATCTTAGTCATCGGTGTGATCGTCATGGCTTTCCTGCTCCTTCTTGTTCTCCCGTTTCTGTTTCAGCTCTCCGTGGAAAACAGGCTGACGGATAAATCTTTTAAATCCAACAGGGCTCTTTCCCTGGCCGAAGCCGGCATTGAGAGGGCGATGTGGGAGCTCAATTTTGGTGATATTTTGACCTGGGATGGAGACAGCTCGCTCCGCACCCTGGACATCCTGTCTTTTCAGTCGTCGAGCGGAGATGTGATAGGGGATATCGAGATCGAAGTGCATAATCCTGAGAGCAAGAAGCCGCTGGTCAAATCCAGAGGCAAAGTGGATTATTCGGACTCTGCATTAATGGCCAAAGGAACCAGAGCCGAGCTGGCAGAGATCAAGTACGACCCCTGGAATTTTGCGGTTTTTGGGAACGAGGATCTGGACTTCTCTTCTGCGGCTGAAGTGGACAGTTATGACTCGACAGAAGGTGCTTACGGCGGCACGAATGTTGGAGTTGAAGGAAACGTCGGGACAAACGGGACATTCTTAGGCTGCATCGACCTGTGCCCCAATGCAAAGGTCTACGGCGATGCGTACTCCGGTCCCGGGAGCGATCCGGATTCAGTGATCATCACACAGGGTAATTCGCTCATAGACGGAGAAAAGAAATCTTTTTATGAAGAGAAGGCGATGCCTTCGGTCGTCCCCCCGGATGACCTGCCTTTCATGGGAGGTTATTCCCTGGGAGTGGGGGATGTGGGGACGATCAACTCCAGCGGGAACTTCACATCTTTTGTCTTAAGCAATAACTCCGTGGTGACGATCACTTCGGATGTCACCCTTTACATCACCGGGGACTTTTCGATGTCGAGCAACACCCAGCTCAACATTGCTGACGGTGTCAATGTCACCATCTACCTCGGAGGTACCTTTAGCCAGGACAGCAACTCCCAGATCAATAATCTGTCCCAGGACCCGACGAGCCTGCTCATAATGGGCACAGACAGTTTTAACGGGACCATGACCTGGAATTCCAACTCTGATTTCTACGGTGCGATCTACGTCCCAAGGGCTCATGTGGATTTCCGGAGCAACATCGATTTTTATGGATCCATAACAGCGGATACCTTCGAGTTCAATTCCAACTCACGGTTTCACTATGACCTGGCCCTGGCCGGTTTGAAAAGGGATGACATGGAAGATCTCCCTTACGGGATCAAATCGTGGAAAGAGGAATTGGGGCCCGTATTCATCGAGAAGTAGTCGTTTTCGGAATCCACTGTCCTGAGCTTTTTAAGACACTAAGCCCTCGAATAATCCCAGATACCATCGGAGGATCTTATCGCCCCAGAGAAGAGCGACATAGGCGGCGGGCGCCAGGAATGTTCCGAAGGGCAGGGAATACTGGAAATCCTTCTTCCGGGAGAAGATAACGACCACTCCCACCACCGCTCCGACACATGAGGCCAGTATCAGAGCGAAAAAGGTCTGCCGCCAGCCCAGATAGGCGCCGAGCAGCAGCATCATGGTCACATCCCCCATCCCCAGCCCTTCCTTTTTGCGCACCAGATAATACGTTCCGTAGACAAGGAGAAGAAATCCGGCTCCTGTCACAGCTCCGATCAATGCCTGGGTGAAGTTCAGGTCGTCGCGGAAAAACGAGTAGACCAGAGCCAGGACCAGGCCGGGCAGTGTGATCTCATCAGGAATGATCATGTGGTAAAAGTCGATGAAGCCCAGGACGATCATCGCGCCGGTAAAAAAACAGGAAGCGAAGAAATGGAAGCTCAGCGAATAGTGAAAGTAAAGGAGGATGAAGCTCAGCGGAGTCAGGATTTCCACCAGAAAGTAGGAGAGAGGGATTCTGGCCTTACAGTACCGGCACTTTCCCCCTAGAATCAGGTAAGAGATGACGGGGATATTGTCGTAGATTTTGATCTTCTTCCGGCAGAAAGGGCAGGACGAAGCGGGTTTGACGATGCTCATGTCCCTGGGAATGCGGTAGATGAGGACGTTGAGAAAACTTCCCCAGGCGAGGCCGAATGCAATAATAATGATTATCTTTTCCATGGGATTGTCGGGGGTTTGGCTTCTCCTGTCTGAGAGTCGTACAGGTATTCCTTGTCATCCATGTCCCTCGGGATGGAATCCAGGAATCCGGCAGAGACCAGCCGGCTCAAGTCCGTCGGATAGCGGCCGTATTTTTCCTTGTATTGCGCGATCGCTTCTTTGAGCGTATCCGTATCCATGGTTGCCTTGATGGTGTAGAGGTGGTTGGAGGCCACCCTTTTTGTCCTTTCATCCTCGGCCGTGTTGTAGATCTCCAGCCAGGTCTGCCAGGCTCTCTCGTAATCCATGGCCTTGAAGATGGCGTCGGCATACAGCCGTCTGACGATGGGTGGGCATCCTTCGATGCTCATCGTGGTCTTGTAGTACTCCTGAGCGCGTTCATGGTCCTTTCTTATGAATTGAAGATAGTGAGCGGCCATGTACGGGAAGAACCATTCCTTGGGATTTTTCTCCAGGCCCATATCCAGAATTTTGAGGGCCAGGTCCAGGTCCTGGGCCTCATAGGCGGCGATAAAGGCACCCAAGTCGATGGGGTCAAAGTAGTGAGGGTCGAGCTCAGCGATGATCGAGAAAATATGGTCTAAATACAGGAACCTGTCTGGAATGTTGTAGTCGCTGTAGTACTGGATGGCCCAGATGTAAATCAGGTCGGCCAGGAAAGAGGAATAACCGAAGGTGGCATACTTGAGGTATTCTCCCTTCGGCAGGTATATGATAGAGGAGCCGGGGATTTTTTTTCGCATGATCCGGTCAGTGGCGATCTTCAGGTTCAAAAAGACGCCGCACGTCAGGATCAAAAAAAGCACGAGGAAGACTGTGCTGAAACTTTTTTCACTCCGAGATTTTATGCTCATGACTCTCAGATGAAATCTCTCTTCCGGAAGATCAGAAGGGCGATAGTCAGGACAAACAGGGTGTAGAATATTCCGTAGAGGGTCGAATAGAGAAAGATTGAGGAGGGGATTGGAAGGTTGTGCACGATCTCTGTCTTGAAATTGAAGTTCTCAAGGTCCGGCAGAAAATGATACAGGGCCTGAGCCATTGTCTTTCCGAACCCGGGTTGAATTTTGTTGATCAGAGTCTCCAGCCCCCAGGCTGTATGACCGATTATGTAAAAGGCGAGTGTAAAAAGACTGCTCAATATGGGCGTGGAAAAGCAGGAGAACAAAAGCGCGACAGAGGTGACCAGACAGAGCTCCAGGAAGATATAGAAAATGGCAATAAGCATTTTCCACTCGATCGTGAAGGTGTGGAGGAAGATCAGGGCCAGGAAGATGATGCTCATCGAAAAAAGCATGATGAAGAGTGTCAGGGCCAGCCCGAAGAATTTGCCCAAAAGGAACTGGTACCGGTGGATGGGCTTGGAGAGGAGCGTGTAGATCGTTTTTTTATCGATCTCCTTGTACACAAGCCCTGTCCCTATCAGGATGGCCATCAACGCCCCGAATAGAGAGAGGGAAGCTAATCCCACATCCTTGATGATCTTGACCCGGTCTCCTAAGGTGAGGAGGGCCAGCAGGCGCGAGAAACCGATGCTGACGACTGCGAAAAAGAGGAGGAGATACAGGACCCTGTCCCGGATGGCTTCCTTGAGTGTGTGGAGGGCTATGGCTTTGATCTTCATCCTTGTTTCACCATTCCCACAAACAGGTCTTCCAGTGTCTCTGTCCTCGGGATCAAGGAGTGGACTTTTCCTTTTCTGGACTGGACAAGCTCGAGGACTTTCTCGACGTTTTCTTCTTCAAACACTCTGAGAAGAATCCTTCCTGCTTTCTCTGTCAGGGATTCTCCCAGGTTTTTGAGTTCTTTTTCCTCCACTCCGGACAGTTCGATCTCTGTAAACAGGATCTTTTCTGAGATCAGGTCTTTGAGGGTTCCCTGGTTGACGATCTCTCCGTTGACGAGGATGGCCACGCGGTCGCATATCATCTCGATATCCTGGAGAATGTGAGAGGAGAGGAAGACGGTTTTTCCTTCTTCTTTAAGCTTAACGATGACGTCTCTGATTTCTTTCCTTCCGAGTGGGTCCAGTCCTCCGAGTGGTTCATCCAGCAGAACCAGGGACGGGTCGTTCAGGAGAGCCTGAGCCAGGCCTATTCTCTGGAGCATGCCCCTTGAGAATTTCCGGAGCTGGAGGTCGGATGACTGTTCCAGACCCACCATATGGAGGAGGTATTTGATCTTGTCTTCACGCTCTTTTTTCTTCATCGAGAACAACTGGCTGTAGAAATCCAGGAACTCGGAGGCTGTGAGATGGTCGTAGAAATATGGATTTTCCGGAAGGAATCCGGTTCGCGCTTTGGCTCGAAGGGAAAGATACGGATGACCGAAGAGCTCGATCTTTCCTTGATCGGGGAATATCAGGCCGAGAATGCACTTGATGGTCGTGGTTTTGCCTGAGCCGTTGGGTCCGAGGTAGCCGAAGATCTCTCCCTGGTTCACGGAAAGGGAGATGCCCTTCAGGATCTTCTTTTTTTTCGGTATGAACCCCAAAGAGAACGTCTTATGGAGGTCTTCGATGTTGAGCGCGGCGGCCATTGAATTCTTCCCTATTATACGGAATTTGCCTCTTATTTCAAATTTTCTTCGAAAATTTTGAAGATCCGCTTGTACTCGTCGGCCCAGGAGGAACCGTTGCGGAAAGAATGACCCTCCACT
>SOIA01000298.1 GCA_004378665.1 Candidatus Aminicenantota bacterium | reverse complement strand
CGTCAGGCCCATCCTGGTTCCGATAATAAACATAGGCCGCACCTTGATCTGTCCCTGTGCCGTCACCGTCTTCATATGGAGCACCTACGAGGATATAATCACCGCTGATGGACACAGAACTGCCGAAGTAATCCGAATCCGCAGCATCCGAGGCGGTCAGCGTCAACACCTCTCCCCAGGCATCAGGTCCATCCCGGTTCCGATCGAAAACATAGACCGCACCTTCATCAGTCCCTGAACCATCCTTGTTCGGCGCACTCACCACGACATAATCACCGTCTATGGCAACGGAAAAGCCAAACTCATCCCCGGCCGCAGCATCCGAGGCGGTCAGTATCACTACCTCTCCCCAGGCGTCAGGCCCATCCTGGTTCCGATAATAAACATAGACCGCACCTTGATCAGCCCCTGTATCGTCTTTATAAGGTGCGCCTATGATTACATAATCTCCGTTAATTGATACAGAATGGCCGAATCGATCTCCATCCGCAGTACCCAAAGCGGTCAGTATCATTACCTCTCCCCAGGCGTCAGGCCCATCCTGGTTTCGATAATAAACATAGGCCGCTCCGCGATCTGTCCCGCCACCGCCTTCCCTATTTGCACCGACCACGACATAATCACCGCTGATGGCCACGGAATTTCCAAAGGAATCCCCAGCCGCAGCATCCGATGCGGTCAGTATCACTACCTCTCCCCAGGCATCCGTTCCGCCCTGGTCTCGAGCAAAAACATAAGCCGCACCCTGATCCGCCCCTGAACCGTCCTTGTTCGGCGCGCCAACCACGAAATAGTCACCGCTGATGGCCACAGAATGACCAAATGAATCCGAAGCCCCGCCATCCGAGGCGGTCCGCTTCGCTATCACTCCCCAGGCGTCCGTCGCACCATAGTCCCGATTATAAAGATATACAGCACCGCTATCCAATCCCATTTCATCCTCGTTCGGTGCACCCGCAATAAGATAGTCACCGCTGATGGACACAGAACGGCCAAACTCATCTCCATCCTCATAATCCGAAGAGGCTCTCTGCCATAACTCATTAGATGTTACGGCAGGGAGTGCGCTCACCTCACTCGAAAGCGAGCTCTCCCCCAAAGCATTTACCGCTGTGAGCCTGTAGTAATAGGTCTTAAAAAAACTCAATCCAGAATGTTCAAAACTGATGAAACCGTAAGGAGTCTTAAGTTCAGTGACGCTGTTATCCGACGTGCTTACGCTTCCAGTCGTGTTCCAGTACAAATTGTACGAATCTGCACCTTCCACCACATCCCAAAGTATCGAAATCAGCCTGTTCTCCACGTGTATATCTTTAATCGTTGGCGCATTAGGCACCGAAGTTGGATTTGAAGGATCTTCGTTGCCGCTGTCGCAGCCGGTCATAATCAGCACGCTTGTGAAAACGACCACAGCCAGGAAAAGCGCACTCTTATTTTTTTGCATCATTCGCTCCTTGTTGCATATTGTGTAAGGCGAAAATCTTGTGCCGCTGCGTCCCGCTCCCTGAACCCATCGCCACGAGAAGGGACCGTCTTATATCTGAGATAACGGCTTTCTTGGAGAAATCGTTTCATACTACTTCTCCAAGTCCTTTCCATTTGACCATTCCGTACGATGAATCGCATTGATCAGAACGGATGCTTCGGCACGTCCGATTAGACATATATTTTATACTTTTCTTGGGGCTGTTGGCAAATTCAGGAGGAAAATTCCCGAGCGCCTTTTGATAATTTATCGCATAAAGCTGGAACGACGTCAAATTTTGATAGAAATCTTACAATAAGCAGCGCAGGATGGACACATATCAAATGAGTGCGCAATCAGGGAGATCTTTAACGCTTGTGTTCAAAAAGCCTGAAAATTGGCCTTGGCAATCTTC
Source organism: Candidatus Aminicenantota bacterium (assembly GCA_004378665.1). Taxonomy (GTDB): domain Bacteria; phylum Acidobacteriota; class Aminicenantia; order Aminicenantales; family Aminicenantaceae; genus SOIA01. The sequence goes on along the minus strand of SOIA01000298.1, from coordinate 14,682 downwards.
CCGGAGTTTGCCGTAATCCAGGCCGCCGTAATCATGCTTTTATCATTCAGCAGTCCGAAAAATTCATCGAACACCTCATCAAAGCGGTTCACCCATCTTCATGGAGTTGACTTAAAAATTTTTCCCATAGTATAAGCAACTCTTCCCTATGGAGGTTTTAAGATATACAATTGAGGGGAAGAGATCATCAGTCCTCAGTGCGATGTGCTCTAATTTAAGCCGGCTTGAATCTACACACTCCATTACTCCTTCCCTGTATTCAGGACCCCACGGACACTATTTATCCAAGGGTAGAACTTTTTTCTGCCTCATACGTCTTAGGTAATGAAATTTCACAGAAGAACAGACAAATTTATGGAACTCGGTGCCAAGGACTACGGCCATGCGACAGCTCAGGTTATCCATCCGACGTTTGATGAACTGTATGAAAAATACCAGAACGAAGTCTTCAGTTTTGCCTGTTATCTTACAAAAGACCGCGGAGAAGCCGAGGACCTCTACCAGGAGGCCTGGCTCCGCATCATAAAGAATCTACCCGAAAAGGTGAACATGCAAAGTATAAAAGCCTGGATATTCACAATTGTCGTCAACCTCTACAGGGATGGTCTGCGGAAAAAACGAATCCGCAGGCTGTTTTTGTTTCAGAAATCAAAAGCGCATGAGGCAGATGCAGAATTCGCCTTCTTGACTGAAAAGCCCGCATACGACTCATCTGATCAAGCGTTTCAGGCAGAAATCGGAAAAGACATCGGTCTGGCGCTGGACAGCCTTCCTGAGAGGCAGCGGCGCGTATTCGTGCTCAAAGAGATCGCTGGCTTTCGACAAGCGGAAATCAGCGAGATTCTCGACGTTCCGGTCGGGACGGTCAAATCCTTGATGTACCGTGCTGTTCAGAAGCTCCGTCAGGAGCTCTCAAAATATAAAACAAAATCCAATAATAATGAGGAAATAAAATGCGGTGTAAAGACATCGAGCGCTTGATCATGGCTTCCTCGGATGAGGAGCTGAGCCCGGAAGAGGTCAAGGCAGTCGAAAATCACCTGGTCGACTGCGCACAGTGTACACAACTCCGGGACGACCTCAAAAAAATCTGGATGGACATGAAAGCCATTCCGAAACCTGTTCTTCCGCCTGAACTGGCGGAGAAAACGCGGCAGAGATGCTATGCCGAGCTGAAAAAGCGATCTGAAGCGAGAAAATCCGCCCTTCTCACTCCTCCCAGCCCCATCCCAATATATGTCTGGGCCGTCCTCGCCGCGCTCACACTCCTGACAATGTTTATCACAATCCCTGTTATAAACGAAATCAAGCTGGACGAAAGTCTGACATTCAAATCAGCCGCGGTCCTGACGCTTATCATCCAGAACGCAGTGATGCTTTTCTTTGCACCGATATTGATCCGTAAATATCGCTCCAAAAAACAGAATATCAGCGGTTTCCCGATGAATGCAAATGCATATTAAAATAGAAAATCATTCCTTGCCGGGAGACTATTCCGGGCAAGGCTAAGGAGGTCAACATGGCAACATCAACAGGAAAAACAATAGGACTCATCCTATTAGTCATAACGATTATTTGGCTGGCGGCAAACATCACTCCTTTTCTTCTTGCTCCATTTGGCCATTTTTCTGGAGCCTTCGAATCGATCCGCTTCCCGAATCTCAAGGCTGTTCATATCGGGCCTTCTATGTTTCGTTATTCCCTCACTTCTCTCTTTTCTTTTGCACTGCTGATCATATGGATAATGGTCATCGTTTGGGTTTACAGGGATGCGGAACGCCGCGGAATGAATGGAATATTATGGGCTCTACTGGTGTTTATCGGTAATATAATCGGATTGATAATTTATCTGATCCTCCGATCGGATGCGGCTTTTGCTCCTAAAATAGAACCGGAGCCGCAGGCCTGCCCCAAATGTCAGAAACCGGTCTCTTCGGCTTATGTGTTCTGTCCTTACTGCGCCACAAAGCTCCACGCTGTTTGTCCTGAATGCGGAAAGCCCACCGAAAAAGGCTGGAAAGCCTGTCCGCACTGCGGCAAGAAACTGAGTGAATAGGTTGGGTTTTAAGTCTAGCGTTCTATTCGAATAGTGAACTCGTCTTTGAGAGGTTTCTGTCTGGCTGTCAGCACCATCTTGAACACTCGATCCCCCCAGGAAGACCTCAATCGTGCATCTTCCAGATGAATCGTTTCGAATTCAGCACTGAACCTGTTTTTATCGTACAGAATGAAAACTGGCTTCAAGCCTTCAACTCCTTCAGGGCCCTCTAACCTTATTTTGCCTTCAGCTTCCAGCACAGGCTTCCGCCAGCTCATTAAAGTCAGCCGCAGCAACTCTTTAACCTTACCGAGTTCGTATTTGTCATGAATGGCGACATGTTTCCCCCGCTCCAGAGAGACCGTCCGCCTCCAGGATTTGACCTTGGCATCTTCAGGATAGGCTTTGGACATGTCGAGACTGAACACCGCTCGCTTCTTTCCCGCGTCATAGCTTATGTTCGTGGCTTGGAACTCTCGGCCGTTTTTCTGCATAACGCCGTTGATAGTGGGAAGATTATGGAAAGCCGACTGCATGGTCCAGATTTCATACCGCCTGGTGCTGAAGGTTTTTGCGGTGTAGGTCTCAACGCCGACATCGATGAGCACCGGATAGCCGTCTGCATAGACGATGAAATTTCCCACATCATTATGATTATGACTTTCCGCGTTGTGCCCGCCTTTGGCCGCCACATAAAAGCCCTGCTTCGAGCCCTCGAATGACCTCGCTCCCATGACCTGAAGCTCCGGTAGCCAGAAATCTCTCAACAGCATCTCTTTGGGCTCGGTCTTCAGCAGCTCATCAAGATGAAAAAGAGCGGGCAGGACTCTTCCTAAACAGCCCCAACTCCCTCTTATATAGTCTTCCCCGAGGTTCTGCTTCCGGGCCAGGAAAGCCCCAAAACCCGTCATATCCGCATCTCCGATGCTCTTCCCATACCGAAAGACGACGCTCGCGTCAGGGTTCATCCTGGCGGCGGCATCGGCAAAATTGATGAAGTACTGGTCGTTGATGTAGACACGGTAGATGTACCGGCCAATCTCCTTGATCAGCGGCTCATCGAATATGTCGATATTCCCTCCTGATGCACTGGCCAGCAGCTCCAGACAATCATACAGCGAAGCTCCGGCCCGGTTCCAGTAACCCGGACCTTCGTCGCACCCGCCATCCCTCGGATAGGGATTGAGAAAGTTATCCAGGCATCTCATGATCTTTTGGATGGACCGAACCCTTCGCTGCGGGTCATTTTCCAGAATAAGCACAGCGGTCAGCCAGTTGGAGCAGATCCAGGGATTCCAGTTGTTCACCACCCGGCCGGAAAAACCCATCCACCAGAAATCATCTCTTTCAAGGTTGACGGACAGGATTCTTCGTTGGACTTCATGATGAATGCGCTCCGTGATCAGAGGGGTGATCCGGTCGAGCTGCTCGCCCAGAAGATAATCAGTCCAGGCCAGAAGCATCCCGGTTTCAGCAGCAAACAGATCCACGGTCGGCTCTTTGACATCGGGCAGGCCAGGGCCTGTCTTTTGAGCACCGACATGCGCAGGGATTCCCCAATAGGTCTCCTCGCAGATGGCCCAGATGCCGTTCATGATATCGTCCAGGAAGCGCCCTTTCCCTTCGATGCATTCCGCAACAACCAGCTCAGCCAGCCTGACACGCCGGCCATTGACGATCCTCTGATAATTTGTCCGGTTCCCGGTCCGGACGAACTCCAGAAAGACGGAGGCTTTGGGTGTCTCCCAGTCACAACCGAGATGTTCCTCACCCTGACGGAGGTGCGCTAACCGCACCCTCTCCGGGAGCTCCTGCCATTCGGCATGCTCCGAAGCCGTGGGAAAAGGATGCCACTCCTCGGCCGGGATGATGATCTCATTGAGCCTCTCCAGTGTGTATGTTCCGCTGAGCAGGTTCATCTCTTTCTTTTCTCCTGAGAAGCAAAGGGAAACCGATAGGATTATCAAGATAGAAAAGAAGATTATCGCTCTTTTCATTTGAACTCCTCCTTTAGAAACACAAGGTGTTTTTCTTTTCTGTGAGTTAGGTATTTTTTTCTTTTCTGTAAGTAATGAATCTATTGAAATCCTTTACCTGGAGTCAACCATGAATAACTTCAGACAACCGCCCAGTCTCAAATAATCGGGGACTGTCCCCAATTTTCAATTGTTAACATTTTTACCATTAATATATCAGTAAAAAACAGATGTCAAAAGTAAAAAAAGAAATGTCGAATGTTGAGATGCGACCCCTTTTTGTAATAAAATACACCGCAGCGTGATCAGGGTCATATCAACATGTCTTTTGTCTTACCAGAGGTGTATTGAATCGAGAAGGTTCTCTGTAATCTTGAATCATAATACTGAAAAAGGAGCTCAATCATGAAAAATCATCGGTTTGGACGGCGCGATTTCATAAAAAAATGTCTGGCAGGATCTGCCATTGTTACCGGACTCTCCTGCAAAAGCCCGCTCATTGGAAAAAAAGGCAAAGTTTATGATTCCAAAGGACTGCCGACTCGTATCCTGGGAAAAACAGGAGTACTCGTGCCCCTCATCGTTGTCGGCTGCGGCAGCCGATTCTGTGCGGTTCAGGAACAGGACAAAAGCGTAGAGATCCTCAATTATGCTCTCGACCATGGCCTGTACTACTGGGATACGGCCCATGACTATGTGTACAACAATGTGGTCAGCGAAGAGCGTCTGGGGCTTATCCTCAAAGACCGGCGAGAAGAAGTCTTTCTGTCCACAAAAGTCGGGGAGAGGACTTACGACGGCGCCATGCGCCATATTGAGGAGAGTATGAAACGCCTCCAGACTGACCGGCTCGATATCCTGCAAATCCATCTTATCCGTTCCCATGAAGATGTTGAAAAGATTTGCGCAGAAGACAGCGTGCTCAAAGCTCTCCGCAAGCTCAAGGACGAAAAGGTGACCCGGTTCATCGGATTTTCAGGTCACCTGTCGGCAGAAGCGATGATGGAGATGGCCAACCGTTACGATTTCGACACCATGCTTATCGCTCTCAATCATTATCAGGAACGCCAAGGAAACTTCGAGAAACAGGCCATTCCTGCGGCTGCCAAGAAGAAAATGGGAATCCTGGCGATGAAGGTTATCCGTCCCAGAGAAACGGTGGAGAGCCTAGCTGCGGATGACCTGATCCGCTATGCCCTGAGCCTCAAACATGTGGACGCCGCGGTCATCGGCATGGACAGCCTCGATGTGCTGAAAAAAAACATCCAGCTGGTGAGGAATTTCAAGAAAATGAGTCCTGAAGAAATGAAGAAAATCAGCGTTGACCTTGAGCCGGTCTACGCCGGGCACAACCTCCCCTGGATGGACCCAAGCTATACGGACGGTGTGCGGGTTTGATCAAGAGTCGTCCCGATGGCAAAAAAGAAAATCTTAAAAAAATGTGATTGATTATTTTCTCAGTGATAATAACCGTGCTCATCCCGGTTACCATCTTACGGGTAATCCGGTAAAGAAGCTGGAGGATGGATAATATGAAAACCTCGGTTCTCACAATTAGGATCTTGCTTGTTCTGACGGTTCTTTTCTGTCTCGCCAACTGCAAGAAAAAGGGGACGGACGAACTCCCTTTGCTGGCCAGCTATGATTTTGAAGACAGTCATGCAGAAGGCTGGCAGCCCAGCATTCCTGATCACTGGCGGGTTGTCGAAAAAGACGGCTCGATGGTCTACGAGCTTGTCTCGCCCGGCATACAGGGCGAAATCCGCGCTCCGACATCCTGGTCAATCCTGCCCGGACACGACATCACGTCATTCGAGCTCATGGGTCGACTGAAATGCAAAACGGAAGCCTCCAATCCCCACCGGGACATGTGCATAATCTTCCACTTTCAGGACCCGACCCATTTCTACTACGTGCACTTCTCGGCTTCGAGTGACAGCCTTCACAATATTGTCGGTCTCGTCAACGGCGCCGACCGGGTCAAGATCAACTCTGAGCTGCCAGGAGAATCAGTGTTCCGTCTTACAGATATGGATTGGCACAGATTCAAAGTCTCTTATGATGCCGAGACCGGAGACATCAAAGCCTTTCTCGACGACATGGATACACCGATCCTGACCGCCTGCGATAAAACGCTGAATCATGGGTTCGTCGGGATTGGATCCTTCGATGATACGGGCTATTTTGATGACATTACTCTCAAAGGAAAAAAACATCTCACTTCCGATGATTCTTGAAATGATATATCCCAATGACTTTTCCATAACGTAAGATAAAAAAAGGAGGAGGCATGAGCACAGGAATGAACCGGAGAGAGTTTCTCCATCTGGCAGAGGTCGGAGGCACTTTGTGTCTGAGCGGTTCGAGCCTATGGGCGTTCGGATCAAGATCAAAGGCAGCGAAGTTAATCAGCCCGGGCTGCAGAAAAACAAAAGTCAAGGTGGCCAGGCTCTACATGGGAACTTCCCACGGCCTCTGGCCAAAACCGAACCTGGATTTTCAGAAGGAAATCCGGTTTTATGAATCCGAGTTCGCCAAACTGAAGGATGAACTGTCCGATGTGGACTTTGCTGTTGACGAGCTGGTTACTTCTCCCGAACAGGTCAACAGGATCAAAAGCAAACTCGAAAATGTGGACGGAATCCTGGCCATTCATTTCAACATCGGCATACGACCGATCCTGAACGAGATTCTCAGCATCGGTCAGCCAACCATGGTCTTTGCTGTTCCCTATTCCGGACATGGATGGGTCGGCTTTGGAGGCCTGCGCAAGCAGCCTCTTGGAGCCAAGATGGATTGCATTCTCAGCCGCGACCTCCAGCAGTTGGCGGTCGCCATAAGGCCCTTCCGGGCCATCCATCACATGAGAGAGGCTAAAATTCTTAACCTGAGCACCCGGTCATTCTCTGAATACGCCGCAGATATCAAAGGGAAATTCGGGACAGAGATCAAACAGATCGAACTCAAGCGAATGCTCAATGTATACAACAGCATCAAAGACAGTGCAGCCAAGGCAGAAGCTGACCAATGGATAAAAAACGCTGAACGAGTCGTCGAGCCCTCGAGTGAAGACATATTCAAATCCAGCAAACTGGCCCTGGCTTTTGAGAAATTATTGGATGAAGAAGAGGCCACCGTGATGACGGTGGACTGCTACGGGACCATGTGGGACAAGACCATCAAACTGCCCGCTTATCCCTGCCTGGGATTTGCCAGGTTGAATAATATGGGATTGGGCGGCATCTGCGAATCCGATCTCCGTTCCGCAATGACTCACATCTTGTTTCAGGGACTTGTCGGAAAGCCGGGATTTATCAGCGACCCGACCGTTGACGAATCCCAGAATGCCATCATCCTGGCCCACTGCCTGGGAACCCCGAAGATGAACGGACCTGACAAGCCGGCCGCTTCGTATAAACTGCGGACAGTCATGGAACGCCGGGAAGGAGTCGTCCCCCAGGTCGAGATGCGTGTCGGGGAAAAAGTCACGCAGGCGATTCTGATCGGCAAGGATACTCTCAGATACTTCACAGGTGAGATCGTGGACACCCCTGTGTCTCTCGAGGACGACAGAGGATGCCGGACAAAGATCACGGTCCGCGTGGACGGCGATGTGACGAGACTGTGGCAAAACTGGACGAGCGGGCTGCACAGGCAGACATGTTACGGAGACATCACGCAGGAGCTGGGATACTTCTGCAGGTTCAAAGAGATCAATATGGTGAACGAATCAGCTTGAACTTTTTCCCCCTCTCTTGAGTAAGATATGAACACAACCAGTCGAGAAGAATTTCTCCAAAGAGATGACCTTCGACGGGGCCTGCCGATGGTGGAGGCACGCGATCCAGAGGCCCTGGAACAAGAGAAACAGTTTCTCAGAGAAATCAATGCCCGGCCTCATTTCTGGCAGCGATGGAAAGGCTACTGGGGGCTTTCCGGGCCCGGATGGGTCCAGAGTGCCCTGACCCTCGGTGCAGGATCAGCCGCAGCAGCCATTTTTGCCGGGGCTGCCTACGGCTACAAGCTGCTCTGGGTGCAGCCTGTGGCCATGTTCCTGGGAGTGATAATGTTCGCTGCCATTGGCCACCAGCTTCTTGTCACCCGCGCCCGGCCTTATGACGTCTTCTGGAAGAGACTCCATCCCAGTCTGGCTCTTTTCTGGGGATTTAATGTTTTGCTAGCCTCTATAGTCTGGCAGTTCCCACAGTACTCCCTCGGGACCGCGGTCTTCAAAGACATTTTTGATGTCTTCGGCATCAACATGCCCAAAGGACCGATCGCCCTGGCACTGCTCGTATTCGGCACAACGATTTGCTGGAGTTACGGCCGCGGCAGCCGGAAGTCTATCCGTGCATTCGAACGAACCCTCAAATACATGCTGATGCTCATGGCCCTCTCCTTTCTTCTTGTGGTCATCAAAACCGGAGTGGACTGGGGAGAAATGCTGAAAGGTTTTTTCTCTTTTCATATTCCGCGGAGCCGTGAGGGCATAACCATAGTCCTTGGGCAGCTCGGGGCAGCCGTCGGAGTCAACATGACCTTTCTGTATCCTTATACCCTACTGGCCCGCGGCTGGGGAAGGAAGCACCGCGGATTGAAGAATTTTGACCTGGGCACTTCGATGTTTATCCCTTTTATTCTCGCCACCAGTTTCGTCACCATCGCCTGCGCCAACACCCTGAATGTCCAGGGAATCGAAGTCCGGGGGGCAATAGATGCGGCCCACGCCCTTGAGCCACTCGTCGGACTCACATTCGGGCGTCTCATATTTTCCTTCGGGATTCTGAGCATGTGTCTCACTACTCTCATCATCGAGATGTTGATCTGCGGGTTCGTGTTGAGTGAAATGTTCCGCTTCGAGTACCACGGATGGGCCTACCGAGCCAGCACCATGCTGGCCAACATCGGGATCCTGGGAGCGTTCTACGGTATGCCCCTCTGGCTTCCGGTCATCGCATCTTCGTTCAACCTCGTCATGATGCCCGTCGCCTACATCTGTTTTTTCATCCTGCAGAATAAAAAAAATTACCTCGGAGAAGAGGTCAATCGGGGTATCAAGGGAACTGTTTGGAATATCATTCTTGTTCTGGCCATTCTGGCCGTGGCCTCAGGCGCAGTGATCAAGGTGCTCTCGGTTCTCGTTAAGTAAATGGGGACGTTCCCCAAGGTACCACCTCTCGTAATCCTCAATGCTAATGCACTCAGCTGATAAGAGGTGTTCCCTTGGGGAACGTCCCCTATGTCCTATTTATCTTCCAGGTTCAAAGGTTTGAAAGGCTTGAACAGCGAAAAGTTTGTCTCTTTGAGCAGTTTCTTGAAGTTTTCCACGTCAGTCTGAAAGACACCATTGAACTTCTCAAGAAATGCTTCCGCCTGTTTCTTGACTTTTTCATACCTCACTTCGGCAGCCTGACTGATTGGCTCGTGCCCGGCTCTCGTTATTCCCGATACAGCCCGCATCACCTGAGTCCTGAGTCCGGCGGAACGGTCTGCGATTCCCTGTTTGGGCGGTGTCGGGTTCAAGGCCTCGGACAGCTCATTCAACTTAGCCTCCAGTTCCCGGGCCGCTTTCATTAGATCCCGGGTCTTCGGAGAGCGGATTGTCCGCGCCGCCGTGACGACCGTCTGGATGGCTTTTTTCGTCTCATCGATCTGTTGTCCGGCTGAATTGATCGTGTTCGATAAACTCTGCGCTTTCTTGCCCCTCTCATAATTGGCTTTAAGGACATCCAGGTCCACGTCTATGCGCGGGTCGCTTTTCACGGTGAATTTCTGACTGACTTCCTGGCCGTCATACTTGATTTTGACCGTGTACTCTCCCGGCAGGGCCGTCATTCCACCCCTCATGAAGCCAAAGCTTCTCGCTTGTCCGGCTGCGGCCGCCTGGGGATCCTGCTCCCTGAAATTCCAGTAAACCCGGTTGATCCCTTTGTTCTCTGTTCCGTTCAACCTGGCCACCTGTTTTCCCTGAGTGTCCTCGATGGTGACGGCCACTCGGGTGGAGGAACGCATCATCCCCGCGCCGCGAAACTGACCCATTCCTCCCATCTGTCTCATCCGGGCCATCATTTGCTGTCTCATCTCGTCTCTTTCCGCGGATTCCGGTTCTTCTGTTTTGCGCTCGCTGGGAATGAGAAAGTACGTGAAGCAGACTCCCCTTCTCTTGTTCTGGCCCGCATAGGATGCATCTCCTGGACTCAGGTAAGCGCTCAAACGTCCTTGCTGGAACTGATAGGAATCCTGGACCTTGAAGAGATGGAGTTTTTTCTTGGCCACTTCTTCAGTCATCTCCCGCAAGGGTGAGATATCATCGATGATGTAGATCGACCGGCCGTGTGTCCCGATGACCAGGTCATTCTCGCGGGGATGAACAGCCAGATCCCGCACCGGGACAGTGGGCACTCCATGAGTCCACTTCATCCAGCTTTTCCCTCCGTTGAGGCTGACAAAAAGGCCGAACTCGGTCCCGAGGAAAAGCAGGTTCTTGTTGACAGTGTCTTCCTCGATCACATGCACAAATCCGTCGATCTCGGGAGTAGCCAGGCTTTTCCAGGACTTTCCGAAATCATGGGTCACGTAGACATAAGTGGTCCAGTTGGATCGGCGGTGGTCGTCGAAGACCACGTAGGCTGTGGCCGCATCAAATTTCGAGGCTTCGACATGCGGAATCCATGTTGCCGGAGGAACCTTTCCCTTTTTCCCGCTGGTCAGGTCTTTGGAAACCAGCTTCCAGGTCTTTCCGGCATCCCGAGTCACCTGAACGTTCCCGTCATCGGTTCCGACCCAAATCACGCCTTCCTGCACCGAGCTCGGAGCGATACAGAGGATAGAGGTGTGGTTTTCGGCGTTGGTGACATCCAGAGTCAGACCGCCGCTTTCTGGCTGTTTCTGTTTTTCCGGGTCATTGGTGGTCAAATCCGGGCTGATGATCTCCCAGGTTCTCCCTTTATCCGGGCTGCGGTGGACGAATTGACTTCCGAGATAGATGGTGGCCGGTTTAAAGGGATCCACGGCAAACCCGGCATTCCAGTGGTACCGGTGTTTGACGTCGGATTCGGTCGGGACAATGCCCCGGCTGGTCCCGAGATGAGTGTCAAAATAATACAGGTTTCCTCCCTGGGACATTCCGTATCCCGCTCCGGGCTTTTCCGGATCGGGTTCGGTGTCGAATCCATCGCCGCCGCCCACCGTCGTCCATAGATAATCATAAACAGCCCTTTCCTTCAGCACATAGGCCGGTCCTACCCAGGAGCCGTTATCCTGGAGTCCTCCGTACACGTTGTAAGGTGTCTCCATGTCGAAGCTCACATGGTAAAACTGGCCGAGGGGAAGATTCTTCACGAAACGCCAGCTCTTGCCCCGGTTGTAGCTGATGACGACACCGCCGTCGTTGCCCACGACCATCCTTTCCCCGTCGGGATGAATCCACATGGCATGGAAATCAGAATGGGCCTGGCCAAACCCGGTCAGGCTTCTGAAGGTCTTACCCGCATCCTCGCTGATCCTCATCCGGGAATGGAGCATGTAGAGAATATTCTCGTTCGCGGGATTGACCCAGATGCGGTGATAGTAAAACGGACGGTTGCCCACGTCGGATTCATTGTTGACAACTTGCCAGTTGAATCCCCCGTCGATCGATCGCAGGAGAACGCTCTTCTTGGCTTCAACTAAAGCATAGACAATCTCCGGTTTATTCACCGAAAAAGCGATTCCTACGCGCCCGAGCTCTCCTTTGGGAAGGCCGTCTTTATCCGTGAGTTTCTTCCAGGTTTTTCCACCGTTCACTGTGATGTAGAGGCCGCTTCCGGGTCCACCGGACTTAAAAAACCAGGGCCAGCGCCGGTGTTCCCACATGGCAGCAATGATCTTATTCGGATTCTTTGGGTCCATGGCCATATCCGCGACTCCGGTTTTATTGTCCACGTAGAGGATCTTCTTCCACGTTTTTCCGCCATCTTCCGTTTTGTAAACGCCCCGTTCTGCGTTTTCTCCCCAGGTCGTGCCCATCGCACCCACATAGGCCACATCCGGGTCATCTGGATGAAGAAAGATCTTGCTGATCTTTTCAGTCTTTTCCAGGCCAAGAAACTCCCAGGTCTTTCCGCCGTCGATCGTGAGATAGACACCCCGGCCCACCCCTACGCTGTTGCGGGGAGTCGCTTCCCCTGTTCCGATCCAGACAATGTTGGGATTGGACTGGTTGATCGCGACAGCGCCGATCGAAGACACCGGTTTATCGTCCATAATGGGTGTCCAGGTAATTCCTCCGTCCTCTGACTTCCAGAGCCCTCCAGTGGCCGTCCCGACATAGATAATGTTGGGATTGGAGACGACCACATCTATGGCGCCTATGCGGCCGCTCATGTTGGCCGGCCCGATGCTCCTTGCACTCAATCCGGAAAGCCATTGAGGATCGATCTTGGCGAACAATGACTGACTGAAAATCAAAAGCGCAATCGCGATAAAAATACATGACTTCATTTTAAAATTTTTCATTGGACCTCCTCCTTGATTGACACGGGAGTCACCCTCCCTGTTAAAAATATATATAAACTCGAATTTTAGAGTTAAATTACTAAAATTTTCATCGAAAAGAAACTCATATTTTTTGGGAATCCCGACGTTTATCGGATCAGCGATGTTTATTTCTCAGACCTTTTATAACTGATCGAGATGCCGGACCAGCTCGAGTCATCGTATGTTGTTTCCATGTTGGGCAGGTTTTCCAGATATTCCACGAAATCTCCGATCCCATACTGTCGTCTTCCCCGTCTGTTTGAAACATTATGAGCCGTGAAGCACCCACCGACCTCCAGTTTCGGCAGGACAGCGATCAGATAATTTTTGTACCAGCCTTTGTCCGCATCACAAAACACGAAATCGAAGGGACCCTTGAGATCTGGCACAAGCTCATGGGCATCGGCAAGCCTGGCATCGATGTAGTCGGAAAGCCCGGCCTCTTCAAAATTAGCCAGGGCCTCTTTGTACCGTCTCTCGTCGATCTCGATCGTGATCAGCCTGCCCCCCGTCTTGCTGAGCGCCCAGGCGATCCAAATCCCGGAATGTCCGGTAGACGTTCCGATCTCCAGTGCCTTCGTGTAGTTATTCTTTATGATGATGTCGTACAGGACTTTCCCGTCGGATTCAGGAACATTCATGTCTCTCCACGAATACCTGCGGCTGTCGAGAAAACTCCTGACTCTCTCATCGAGTTTTTGATCCTCTTGTGTCCCGGAGAAAAGCCCGGAGCCTGTAACTGGAAAAAACACCAAAACACATAAACTGAAAAAGAGGGAAGTGAGTTTGATTTTGCCATTCATGGTGAAAACTCCTTTGTTCTATACGGAAATATTGAAAAATCTTGGGGGAGTGAATTTCTCATCATTTATCCCGGTTTATCTCTTTGCAATACGAGCCTACATTAATTGGACGATAAATTTCCACCTTTTCTTCCTTAAAACTGAAGGTATGGCAAAAAAATTATCCTTCAAATTCAAAATTCTGATCCATTGATAATTCCACCCTGCTGTGATAAAAAACAAAAATGATGTCAGCATTGGAATACACAGCACAAAGAATCCGCATATATTACATCCCGGAAGACGAAAGATTCTATGAATTCATATGCTGAAGGGAGGCATATCATGAATGGATTCATTCTACGTGTTTGGATAGTCGCTGCAGCCGTCTTCTGTCTGGGCATCGCCTTTCCCGGAGAATCCCACCCCTGCGAGCCCGCCGGCGCATGGGACAGCGCAAGCTGGAAAAATCCCACCCGTCCAACTCATTCCTTGATCACAAAAGCAGCGATAGAATCACTGCAAGCCGACTACCCGGAACTCTCGGAATACAGCGAGCAGTTGATCGACGGAGCCAACGTGGAGATCCATGAGCTCAAGATCAAATGCACCAACTATGGCGTGGATTTCAACAAGAGGCGTGCAGAGAGGTACATCGGAACTAACGCGGGCTGCGAGCGTCCGGACCTGATCTGGGAGGACAGCCTGGAAGCCTACCAGAACGGCAACACGGAGCTGGCCTATTTCACTCTGGGAGTGCTGCTGCATCAGATCCAGGACATGTGTGTGCCCGCGCATGCCAATGGGACATACCACCAGGGAAACATGACCGAGTTCGACAACTTCGAGTACATGGCGCTCTGGAACTGGAAGCCGAATATCGATGATATCGAGAAGGAAGATCCTGTGTTCGATAATCCCTGGGATTACTATGAGTTCGCCCAAGCATGGTGTCAAGAGGATGCCCCGGATTATAATGACCGGGACTCTTTCTCGAAGACCTGGACGTTCGCCAGTGAGGATGAAAGATGGCTGCTCAGCATACGCCAGGGAGCGGCGATTTATGTGACCATATGGGCCATGGAAGCCGCAGTGGTGGCATTCCATGAGGTATCGCCTGAGTGAATGTGAAGGAGAAATCCTAGAACACACCAACCTGAGGATACCGCACAAACTTTTATTGAAAATTTAGTTTCCTTTATATAGAATGCTCGCATGATGGGCACAGGAACAGCTGTGTGGAACATCTCAACTCATTATCCTGCCTCACAAAGAAACCAGAAAAATCCCGTTAAAACGTCCGGATATCAGCATAATTGAGAACTCTCTCGAGTGGCCATCATGCTGTTTGGTGCAAACAGGAATGACA
>SOIA01000367.1 GCA_004378665.1 Candidatus Aminicenantota bacterium | reverse complement strand
GACTCCGAACAGCTGAACTCTGTTGTTGTCTTTCTCGACAATATACACATAGCCTCGAGCATCAACGGTGATGGAGATGGGATTCATCATCTGCCCTTGCCCAGTCCCAGAGCTTCCCCATTTTGTGATCTGCTTGCCGTTTTCATCAAATTTCAGAATTCTGTTGTTGCCCGAATCAGCGATATAGACAAAATCGTCTTTATCGATGAACATTCCCTGGGGACTCTTGAATGCCCCGTCGGACGTGCCCACTTTTCCCCACTTGGCGAGGAATCGTCCCTCGTTCGTGAACTTCTGCACTCGATTCCTATCCAGTACAAAAACCTCATCTTTTGAATTCACTGCCACCGCGGTTGGCAGGTAAAATTCTCCATCTCCGGCGCCGCGTCGTCCCCATATTCTCAATAATTTAGCTCCGCTCCCGTATTTTTTTACACGGTTGTTCCCTGAATCGACAACATACACATTGCCCTTGCTGTCAGTGGCGATACCAGTCGGAGTGGTGAACTGATGGTTCTGCTGACCGAGCGCACCCCATTTGATCTTGTACTTCCCATTTTTATCAAACTTAAACACACAGTTATTTTTGACATCAGTCACAAATATATTCCCCTGATTATCGATGGCGATGCCCCCTGGGCTCTTAATGATCTTTGCTTCTTTGCCTCCTTCGCCCCAGTTGTTGTCGAACTTCCAATCCGAAGTGATTCTCTGTATTTTTCTTGCTCCTTCGTTCGCGATATACACATTGTTTTCATTGTCCACGGCTACGCCTGTGGCATTCTTGAAGATTTGACTCGCAGGACTTCCCCATTTATGAATGAATTTGTAACTAATCGGAGTTAACGAAACCGAAAGAGAAAAAGTTCCCTCTCCTATCGGAATATCCACCTCCCTTTCCCACTCTGAATAGTTTTGTTTGATTATCCTGACTGTGTGTTTGCCGAATGCAACAACCGGTAACACACAGTTCGTCACTGCATTCATATCCTTACCGTCCATGAATACTCGAGCGCCGATAGGATTGGATTTGATATCAAAATCTCTTCCGGCTCTCTCGAGCGGATAATTTTTTTCAAACGGAGTATGAGTGATGAAGAACTCGTCCTTGATAGTTTTATATCCTTCTTTTGCTATCTCTATAATAACCTCTGGGGACGTGGTCCGGTAAATTTCAGGAGATAGACCGATTTCCTCCCCGTTTATCGTTATCTTGGCTTCCTTCGGGTCGGTTGTGATCTCGATCGAATATTCTGTGATCAATCCCCTGAATTCTTTATCGGCCTGGTCAGTGAGAGTCACAATCCTCGGATCTGGATTCAGGCGGACAATCATCTTTGCATAATTATAATCCACTTCGTACATACTCTTGAATTCTTTCAAAGCCGACATCGAATCCCCTTTACTGGCATGAGCCACTCCCATCCAATAGAAGATCTCAGTCGCCAATTCTTTCTCTTTCCTCTTGTCTATGATTGTGAAAGCTTTGGCGACCAAAGGCCACAGAGAATCAATGGCTTCATCATATTTTTTCTCCCGGCTGATCTTCTTTGTGCTCTCATTCATCCTGACACTGATCTCGGCAACGATTTCTGGCTGAGTCTTTGTTGTCATGCCAGGCGCTCCTCCTCCAGCCGCGGCTCCGGTGACTTCCTCTACATTCATCGAATGGATGTATCCAGAGGCTCCTTGATATTGGACTCTATACCAATCTCCTTCCCTTTCCCCATCCAGAATAGTATTCAAAGGAACCCGGACAAGAGTCCTTCCTGCGATTGCTTTGGTGGCTTTGATGCTCGCATTGTCCAGCTTGACTTTGATTTTAACAGGAGCTGCTTCTAGAACAACAAGAAGAAAAAACAGGAGAAAAACACTGGTTAAGGTTATACCTACTCTGAGTTTCTTCTGTATCATCCTTTCCCTCCTCTTATATGCAATGATTCTTTTCTAAACGGCAAATATGCCTGTAATCACTATTGTCTATCTTCTTTTATTATTTTCCAGTCTTTCCCCTGTTTTTCCATGGTCCAAGTGATGTTTCCTTCATAAATCCTTTCTCGCTGACCAGAATACTTGTTGACAGCAGTCGAAAAATTAAAAAATTTCACTTCTGCATGTGTTCTGTCTTTGAATGTTATCGTTATGTTCTCGTCGACAGATTGGATATTGTCATAATTGTTAAGAATTTCTATCGAGTCCATTTGTTTCCGATCTCTTAACTCTGCAGATCCGATATAGTAAAGAATCACCGGCAGGTCCTTCTCCTGCACAGCCTTCCTCACACTTACTAATACGCCAGTGATATCCCTCCGTGCGCCGATTTCGAAAATGGCCCGATCCGCCCGGTTCCAGTACCTCCGGGCTTCTTTGTGGTCTTTTTCCAGTGTAAATATTTTCTCCATTTCCCGCTTGCACTGTTCATATCTTCTACTGTTGAAGTGGTTGATTCCCGTCTGGAGCATGTTTCCAATCGATATTTGTGTTTCCGCTTTATTCTTGTAATCCAGAGCTGTTGAATCACCCGGATTCTCGGCAAGGAAAGCATTTGCCAGGTTGACCGTTCCGTTGTAGTCCCCTTTTTCAAAACTCTGTTTGATGCTGTTGAGCGCTTGTGCCTTAGGATCAACGACAGCTTCTTTTGGATCAGGGGGTGGTTTCGGCTCAACCTTCTGACCGGGTTTCGCCCCAGCCATCTCCATCTGTTTCTTGGCTCGATCCTTATAATCTTGAGCGGCTATGTTGCCCGCATCCTCAGCCAAAACTTCTTCGGCAAGACGGATGGTATCTGCATAATATCCTTTTTCTAAACTCTCTTTGGCCTTGATCAATTTCTCTTCTATGGTGAGCATCACACCAGGCTGCGCTTTGCTCGGCGGTGAGCCCAGCATTCCAGATATTTTCTGGACAACCTCTGTAACAAAAGGCAATTTTCCAGTTTGTTCATTATAAAAATAAGCTCCGCCGGCAGCGATGATCAAAACAGCAGGAATTGTGATCCCGAGGATGAGTCCCAGTCTTCTTTTCTTCTTTTCTTCCTCTTTTTCCTCTTCTTTCTCCTCGACTTCAGGGATCAGCGCTTCCTTGGTCACGGTAATGGCTACGGTCTTATCGGACAGTCTGTCCAAATTGCGTAAATCTTCGGCAAGCTGCTTGCAATTCTGGTAGCGGTTGTTCGCGTCTTTGGCCAATGCTTTGCCGATGATTTTCCCAAACCCTTCCGGGAGTCCCTTTTTGAGTTCACTTAGAGCCGGAGGCTCTTCGTTGATGATCTTATAAATGACAGTCGTGATACTCTCGGCTTCAAAAGGCCGTCTTCCCGCCAAAATCTCATACAGGATGCATCCTATCGAGAATATATCCGAGCGTTTATCCACTTTCTTGCCCATGACCTGTTCAGGAGACATGTAACTCGGTGTTCCCACGGCTGTTCCTGCTTGAGTCAAAGTGGAAGTATCAACCCGTGCCACACCAAAATCACAGATATAAGGTTTTCTATTGTTATCCAACAGAATGTTGCCAGGCTTAATATCCCGATGGACAATCCCATGCTGATGGGCATAATCCAGAGCACCACAAACCGTTTCCATGAGTTTGGTGACATCTTGCACAGAAAATTTCTCGCCTCGAGCAATCAGCCTCTGGAGACTCGGGCCTTCGATAAACTGCATGACGATGTAGGTCAGGTCCTCCTCTCTTCCCACATCGAAGATCGTGATGATATTGGGGTGGGTCAGTTTTCCCGCTGCCTGGGCCTCTCTCATGAACCTCTGCATAATTTCTTCATTATCAGTCTCTTCTGAGGCTAAATCGAAACGAATTGTCTTGATGGCCACTTTGCGGTTGATATCGGGATCAAGAGCTTTGTAAACAATCCCCATTGCTCCTTTTCCCAGTATGCTCTGGATATCGTATTTGCCTATTTTCTTCATTTTTACCTAATCGATATTATATATAATTTACTCACACATAGCCCAGATGCGTTCTATGATTGCAAATGACGCAAACAGTGTCAATCATCGGAAAGGAGGATTCGAGGGGTGAATTCCGGATTCATCCCCTCATCGATAAAGGCTGTCACGTCCATCTCCCCACTGGAGGCGTATTTGGCTTGAAATGATCCCTGGTGCGAAGGAACGGACTCCACCTCTCCTTCAAACTGAGTCACTGGATGGTTACAACACCACTAACTTCAGTTTTTTCTGTAGAATTCATTAAAAAAATATAATACTCAAATATCGATGTCAAGAAGAGTTTAGAACTTCGCTTTGCCAAAGGATAGTCAATCGTGCTAAAACGGTCTTGTGCATCGATAAATTATGAAAAATTGATAGAGGAATCTCCTGTGCATTGTCCTGACATGTAAAACAAGAAGGGAGAAAGCTTTCTATACATAAATGGAAGGTCAAAACACAGACACATCCTCATTCCAGAGAAAATTGCTTCTCTGGTACAAGCAGCATCACAGAAAGCTTCCCTGGAGGAAGGACCGCAATCCCTACACGATCTGGGTCTCCGAGGTCATGCTCCAGCAGACAACGGTTCAAGCCGTGCTTCCCTATTATTCCGAATGGATTAAAACCTTTCCGGATATTCAGAGTCTCAGTCAGGCTCCTCTCCGAAGAATCCTCAAAGCCTGGCAGGGCCTGGGTTATTACCAGAGAGCAAAAAATCTGCACAAAGCTTCAAAGATCATTGTGGATAAATTCAACGGACGTCTTCCGCAAGAATACAAGGAATTGAACAAACTCCCTGGATTCGGCCCTTACATCACGGCTGCCGTCCTCAGCCTGACTTTTGATAAACCGTTTCCGGTTGTGGACGCCAATGTGCGCAGAATCATAATGAGATTGAAAGGAGTCCGGGGTGAAGCCGATCCTAAAAACGATAAAGTGCTTCTCGATTTTCTGGCTCCTTACTTCCCGCAAAAAAGGACCGGTGTCTTTAACCAGGCAATGATGGAGCTGGGAGCCCTGGTTTGCCGGCCTAAAAATCCTTACTGCCTTCTCTGCCCTCTCAGTGATTACTGCCAGGCGTATAAGGACGGTAAACAGGAAGTTATCCCTCTCCCCAAAAAAAGGAATTATCGAAAGATCGAAGCGGTTGTGGCTATAATCCGAAAAAACGGAAGATTTCTCATTCAAAAAAGACCATCCAGAGGACTCCTGGCAGACCTCTGGGAATTTCCCGGAGGAAAAACAAAACCAGGGGAGACATTAGAGGAGGCTCTTCATCGTGAGATAAAAGAGGAGCTCCACGCAGAAATCCAATCAGAAAAACTCCTGATCAGAGTCCAGCATTCCTATACTCAATTCCAGGTTTCCCTGTATGCTTACGAATGCTGCTTAAAAAAAGCTCCACACATGAATAAAAGCCATCATCGCTGGGTGACTCTCCAAGGTATGCGGCTCTATCCTTTTCCCTCGGGAAGCGCAAAAATCATAAGGTTCCTACAGCAAAGAATTGAAGGGAAGAAGTGAGGAAAATTTCGATGGCGGAGAGGGTGGGATTCGAACCCACGGTCCCGACATTAACCGAGACAGTCG
>SOIA01000209.1 GCA_004378665.1 Candidatus Aminicenantota bacterium | reverse complement strand
ACCAGCGGTAGGCGACTGCTGACCAGGTGAAACCGGCTCCAAAAGCGACCATAATAACGATATCCCCTTTTTTGAGCTTCCCTGCTTCCCATAGCTCATGAACGCTGAGGGGGATGGAAGCCACTGAGACATTGCCGTATTTATGGATGTTTGAGTAGACTTTCTCTGGAGGGACTTTCAAACGCCTTCCTGTGGCATCTATGATCCTGATGTTGGCCTGGTGAGGGATGAGATAATCAATATCTTCTTTCTCCAGCCCGGCTGATTTGAGTACCTCCAACGCAGCCTCCCCCATCCGCTTCACAGCATGCTTGAAGACATCATTGCCCTTCATATGAAGATAATGAAGGTCCTGAGCAACGGATTCAGCAGTGGCTGGAATCCGTGTTCCGCCTGCAGGCTGATAAAGCAGCTCCCCCAGATTCCCATCAGCTCTCCAGTAGGACGAAAGCATCCCGGATTCGTCATCGCTTTCTTCAAGGACAGTAGTTGCAGCCGCATCGCCGAAGAGCACGCATGTGTTCCTGTCCTTCATGTTTGTGATCTTGGTTAAAACCTCTCCCCCAACCAGGAGTATTCGTTTATGCGCTCCGTTTAATATCAAGCTCTCTGCCAGAATCATCCCGTAGAGCCAGCCCGTACAACCCGCGGAAATATCGAATGCGGGTATGTATCCAGCACCTAAACCCTGCTGCACCCAGCATGCGGTGGAAGGAAAAATCGTATCCGGGGTGGAAGTGGCGACTATGATGAGGTCGATATCCTTGATCTTCAGCCCAGCATTCTTTAGCGCTATGCGGCATGCTTCAACCGCCAGGTCCGATGTGGCCTGTTCCTCCGAAACAAATCTTCGCTCCTTGATCCCGGTGCGGGTCGTGATCCACTCATCAGAGGTGTCCACTATCTTCTCGAGATCAGCATTGGTCAGGACATTATCAGGAACATAGAAACCAGTCCCCGTGATTTTGATCCGTCGCTTGTTCGCTTTCTTCATTATTCCTCTAAAAATACTATTCTATAGCATACTTGTTTTCGATTTGCAAATAGTTTGAAAGACGAGTAAAATCGGAAAGCTCGAATGAGAATATCTAGATTGAGCGCCTTCGTTCTTATTCTTCCCCTAATTTTGACCTTCCTCCCCGAAACCTCCCGGGCTCAACTTGTCATGGGGCAGTACGAGGATGAAGCTCCCTTGAGAACCTGGAATACTTTTGGATTCACGACCGCGCCATCTTTGGCCATGGGTGAAACGCAATTCACTCTGGCCTCCGATAGTTCTGCCTCACTCTCGAATCCGGCTCTTCTGACCGATCTTCCCAAAATCACTCTCACCCTCAACTCATCCGTGGAAACGGCCTCGATGTTCAAGTTTTCAATCGTCAACACCGGAGTTTTTCTCACGGAAGGAAACAGCTCCCTCAGCTACCTCTCATTCGATTTTGCCGGGGCATCATTCAGACTCAAAAACTGGGCCTTCTCCTTCAGTGTCGCTCTCCTCGAATATTACCCCCGGCCTTTGATAGATTTTCAGTACTCCGCCATGTTCGATGCCTACACCCTGAACTTCAATCAAGACGGAGCACTGCAAAACATCAACTTTTCCGTCGCACGCAGACTCTTCGGCAAAATCTCTTTGGGCCTTGGACTGAATTATGCTTTCGGCTATCTCGAAAAAGAAATCCAAGAAGAATGGGTGAGCCAGAACTACAGCATTACGGATAGAAAGTCCCATGAATTCAAGGGGTTCTACATCAACGGAGGCCTCGTATGGGACTTAACTCAAAAACTGAGAATTGCCGCCGTATTCCGGACACCATTCGTGAAAGAATCTGACAGCGAAAGCTTCCTCAGATACTATTCACCTGACACAAACACAGATATTCAGATCGAAGCTGCGGGTCAGAGTGAGTATGAACAGCCTTTTGTGACAGGTCTGGGTGTGGCCTACACGTTCTCCCCGAGGCTGAGAGTAGCGTCTGATCTCACCTTCTACAAGTGGTCCGAATACAGCATCATCTATTTTGACCAGGACGACGAGCTGGAGAGAGATTTCAAAGACATCCTCAAGGTCGGAGCGGGCATCGAATACATGGCCACAACACGGCTTTTCGGCCAAGATTTAAATGTCCCTTTTCGTGCCGGCCTCATCCATGATCCTCAACCGATGGTTGCACCCGATTCATCCTACTTCTATTTTTCCTTCGGGACAGGGATCCAATGGAGAAAACTCTACTTTGATCTCGGAATGCTGATCGGAGAGGAAGGAGGCTCTGGAAACTCCCTCTCTGCAAAAAAGGTCACTCTCTCTCTGAGTTTTAAAATGTGAGCGGAAAAAAGGGCTATGCGCAAGAAAGAAAGAAGTGGGAGGACACAAAAAACAAGGAATCAAAAAGGAAATATGAAATGGTGAAAAAGGCGTTTTTGATAGCAATCCTCCTTTCTTTTACCCTCGGGCCGATAAACGCCCAGGACTACTGGAGCACGCATATCATCAGCGTCGAAAAAAACCAGGAAATCTTAAAGAAGCTCTCGAAATTGGACCTCGATTTCCTGATGGAATGGGATAACAGAGTTTATGTCGCCGTTCAATTCGCGGATTTCCCTAAACTGCAGGAAGACAACATCCCTTACACCCTCGAGACATTCAATCTCTTCCCGTTCAGGCAGACACAAAGCACATCCCGAGGAGGAGTCAACGGAGATTATCATTCCTACGGGGAGCTCGAACAAGACCTTTTTGCTCTCGAAGAGTCCTACCCTGACCTCGCCAGAATTTATGTCATCGGCGAGACCCATGAGAGAAGGAATATCTACGCCCTTAAGATCAGCGATAATGTCAACATAGATGAAGCTGAAGCAGAAGTCATCATTATCGGATGCCACCACGCGCGGGAATGGATATCTGTCGAGATTCCTTATCTTCTCGGAGAATACCTGGTTGAAAATTATGCCACGGATTCCCAGGTCAGAGACCTCGTTGACCAGAGTGAAATCTGGATCATTCCTCTCCTCAACCCGGACGGTCTCCAGTATTCCATTCATTTTTACCGCTACTGGCGGAAAAACAGGCGTGACAACGGCGGCGGAACTTTCGGAGTTGACCTCAACAGGAACTACGGATACCAGTGGGGTTATGATAACGAGGGATCCAGCCCATTCCCGTCCTCGAATATCTACCGAGGCCCATCCGCCTTTTCCGAACCCGAGACGCAGGCGATTAGAGACCTCTTTGCGCAGAGGAATTTTAGCTCATTGATTTCCTACCACAGCTATTCCCAGGTTATCCTGTATCCCTGGGGATACACCGACCAACCTCCTCCTGATGATGCACTCCTTGACCAAATCGCAGCGGACATGTCCACACGGATGCAGGCGGTCAACGGAAACGTCTATGGATTTGTGCAGGCCGGAGAATCGTTCTATCTTACGAACGGCGACACCACAGATTGGAGCTACGGAGTCTACGGTATTCCCTCCTATACGATCGAGCTGCCTCCTATAGACAATCTTCACGGAGGATTTTTCAACGCAGAAGAAGACATCCAGTCCATTTTTGATGAAAACCTTCCGGCCATGCTCTATTTCATCGACTGGACAATTCAGAATCCCTCATCTTCCGGAGGTCCGTTTGAGCCGATCAGACGAGTTCCCGGAAAAAAATTCGATTGGATGATCCAACTCCGTGACGATCAGGTGATACACAGCGGGAACATGAACATACGAATTTCAATCGACCGGACTTCGAAGAGCAAGTCATCGGGTACTAGAAATCGATCCGTTGAGGGAGAAGAAACTGCCCTCAAAAATCATGGGCAAAAACAAAAAGAAAAAAAGATGCTTAAAGAATATTAAAAAATATACTAAAATAGCGAACAGCAATGAAAAGGACAAGTGTGAACGGCATTCTCACGAGCGTTTGTGCGTTCCAAGTGGAATCTCCGCTTTCCAAGGAAGGAATCCCTCACTGGACCCTGTGGTTCTTCCTCTGCATCATCGCGCTTTTAATCTTCTTTATATTCTTGAGAGATAAGTCGCTGAGACAGCGGTTGAATCTGTTCTTCTCCCGGGCAAAAAGAAGGCTTATCAAGATGCGCCTGCAGGCCAGGCTCAAAAGAGAAAATCGCAAAAAAGAAGAACTCATTAAGGAATTGGGACAGGAAGCCTGGAAAGTAAGTGTCAGTGTTCCAAAGAGTGAAAAAATCACAACCGAACTCAATAGCCTAGAAACTAAAGAGAATGCCTCCCAAAAGGACCTGGAAGAAGCGGAGCTGAAGATAGATAAGCTTGAGAGTCAGTACAACACCACTCTCAAGAAATTCGATGACCAGATACAGAAAACGGAGAACGAGATCAAACCCCACAGAGAAAAAATGGGTGAGGCCAGGGAAAAGGAAAAATTAACCGAACTCAGCCTCATCAAGAAACAAAAAGACATGGAATACGCGGAAAAAATATTAGATTCCGAAGAAAAAACAGCGAAGGAGATAAAAACAAGCACAAAGCTTTCCGCGGAAGAAAAGAAGACCAAAAAAAAAGATGTCTCAGAGAATGTGAAAAATCTGGAAAAGAAAAAAGAAAAAACTCGAACAGAGCTCCAGACGCTCAGAGAAAATAAATCGGCATTGGAAAAAACAGCAGAAAAATTCCAGAAAAAGATCATTGAACTCGAGAACAAGATAAAAAAAATCGAAAAAGAGAAACGAGAGCAAACACGGATCTTCCAGAAGGAGATCAAGGAATGGAAAAAGGTCAAGGAAAAATCTCAAAAGAAGATAAAAGACATAGAGAGGCAAAAAGAGCCGCTCTTCGAAAGCCTCGGCAAGAATATCGATGAACACAGGATCGACAACAAAAAGCTCGCAGCCTTCTATACCCAAATAGACAGGACGAACAGACGCATCAAAGAAGTCGAAGAAAACATCAAGAATCTCTAATCAAAAATCTTTAATCCGTTTACTCCTTTCCTCATCCAGTTTAGAATAGCATTATGAAAAAACCGAAAATCCTCGTTCATGTCTGCTGTGCTCCGGACGCTCTCTACGTCCTCGGGCTTCTTCAAACAGATTATGAGGTGACCGGATATTTCTACAACCCGAACATCCATCCATCCGAAGAATATGGCTTGAGGCTTGAAGAAGCGAGAAAAGTCGCGCGGATTCTGAACGCGGACCTGATCGAAGAAATCTATGATGATGAGCGCTGGTTCAAGACCACGCAAAAATTCAAGGACGAGCCTGAAAAAGGAAGAAGATGCGATGTCTGTTACGCCCTAAGGCTCGAAAAGGCAGCGCGGAAAGCCTCTGAGTCCGGCTTCGACATGTTCACGACAGTCATGAGTCTCAGCCCTTTGAAAAAAGCAGATGTGATCAACAGGATCGGAAAGATGTTTGCCCGCAGACACCGGATAGATTTTTTGGAAGCCAACTTTAAAAAACAGGACGGTTTCAAGAAAAGTGTGGAATTGAGTCACAGCCACGGACTCTACCGCCAGAATTACTGCGGATGCATTTACAGCCAAAGGAATAAATAATTGACACCACTCAAAA
>SOIA01000106.1 GCA_004378665.1 Candidatus Aminicenantota bacterium | reverse complement strand
AGAAAATGGTAATATATTGAAATTCATAGAGAAGAAGGAGACTGGTATGGCTTTTCATCCCAAATGCATGGCGTCAGGAATCGGAAGTTTCCCGCACCCGGATGCTGCGGCGGCCTGCGAGCTGATCTTAAACACAATCCCGGAAATGCCGGTCTGGCCGCAGCTTTCGAACATCGATTTCCGGGAACAGATGGAGATTCAATTCAGCGAAGGGATGCCGTGCGTTGTGCTGGATGAAGCTAAACAGCGGATGTATCTTGATACGAGCGGCGACCCGACAAGCGAGCTGGAAAAATTCTACGAAAACATCATGTCCGAAAACCTAGAATACTTCAAAATCTCGTCTGATTACAGCCGCGGCATTTATGAGATGGAGAAAAAGTTGACAGAGAAAAAATTCCCCTCCATCCAGTTCTTCAAAAACCAGGTCACAGGACCGATAACATTCGGGCTGGCTATCGTGGATGAGAACAAAAGGTCGATCTATTACAATGATGTGTTCCGGGATGTTGTCGTCAAAGGCATCACGATGAAAGCACGCTGGGTGCTCAACAGGTTCAAGCCGCTCGGATTCAGCCAGGTCTGCTTTATCGACGAGCCGATTCTCTCGGCTTTCGGCTCCTCCACCTATGTCAGCGTCCAGAGGGCTGATGTCGTCAGCCACATCAACGAAGTGGTGGAGGCGGTACATCAAGAAGGCGCCCTGGCCGGGACCCACTGCTGCGGAAACACGGAGTGGCCCATCCTGATCGATGCGGGCGTGGATATCGTCAGCTTTGACGCTTATGAGTTCGGGGACACGGTCGGATATTACCCTGAGCAGATGAAAATATTCCTGGAGGGCGGAGGCGCGATAGCCTGGGGAATCGTCCCCACCTCTGAAAAAATCAACCAGGAAACGCCAGACTCCCTTGTCGAGAATTTAAAAGAGAAAGTGAAGAACCTGGCTGAGAAGGGAATCAACGAGGATTTGATATGGGAACAGTGTCTTCTCACTCCAAGCTGCGGCACCGGTTCCCTTCCAGTGGAATTGTCCGAGAAGATATTCCACCATCTCTCAGAGGTGAGCCGTCTGCTGCGCCGCTAAAAAATATCGGATGCACACCTCTGCAAGATAGGCTATAATTATCCAGATTCTCGGTTCACCTTTAGGAAACGAACACTGAAATGAAGGACAAAAGCGATAAAAGCATAGACCCCACGGTCATCAAACTGCACGAAAAAGCCATACAGGATGGAGTGGAAACCATCTGGGAGAGGTCCGACAAGCAGAAACCCCGCTGCGGCTTTGGCGAGCAGGGGCTCTGCTGTCGCATCTGCTACATGGGTCCCTGCCGGATCAATCCCAAGGGAAAAGACCCTCAAAAAGGCGTGTGCGGAGCAACGGCCGAAGTGATCGTGGCCCGGAATTTTGCCCGCATGATCGCTGGTGGCGCGGCCGCCCACTCCGACCACGGACGAGACGTGGCCAAAACCCTCCTTTTCGCCGCCAAATCCCCGGATTCCGGGTATTCCATCAAGGACGTGAACAAGCTCAAGAAAGTGGCCAGGATTCTGGATGTCGAAGTCAAAGACAGGAAAAAAGAGGACATTGCTACCGAGGTTGCTGAGAAAACTCTTAAAATTTTCGGCCAGCAGGAAGGCGAGGTTTCCTTTATAAAAAACGCACCCGAAACCAGACAGG
>SOIA01000061.1 GCA_004378665.1 Candidatus Aminicenantota bacterium | reverse complement strand
CACCCTCTATCCCTTCCTGGGTTTCTTGAACGGCGTCCACAGATGTTTTGAATAAGGTGTCGGCAGATTTTATGAATAATTCAGGGCACGTGGATTATTCACGAGTCGAGGTTGCCGGAGATACGAGGCACAGCGCATGAAGCTGTGGTCGTCCACCGCGATTGTGCTGTAACAAAGTAGATTCGGTAAGATCGTCTCGCCCAAAGGGGAAAAGATGCCGACAAATAGAAAAAATGGGGACTGTCCCTTTTAGTCTTTATTTAAATAAGAGAGGGACTGTCCCCTTTTGAGAAGAAGGAATAAGGGGTCGACAGATTTTATGAATAATTCAGGGAATTGAGATTTGGCCTCTTTTATGATACAAAGCTAAATAACCAGGAAAGTCTCCGCATTTTACACTAAAGCTAATCATTATGGCTCAAAAAAAACCGCCGAAAACTCAAAATGATCCGCAGTTCGACAGCTCGAGAAAATTTGAGATCTATTCTCTGATCACAGAAAAGATCAGCCAATTGGGCGACCTCAGAAAAATCCTGGATGAAGTCCTGGCCATTCTCAAGACCATTACAGGATGTCGTCATCTTGCCATCCGGATGCTCGATTCCAAAGGCAATATTCCCTTCTCTGCGCATCTGGGGCTGGATAGGAAGTTTTTAGACTCCGAGCACTGGGTGACAGTGAGAGATTGTCTCTGTGGTCACGTGGCCAGAGGGGCGCTGGATCAATCATGGCCTTTTGTCACCGAGTACGGCTCTTTCTTCACGAACTCCCTGGCCGAACTCTTAGCTGAAGTCAAAGTCAATTATCCAAAAATAGAGAGTGGTTCTTTGAGGGATGCCTGCTTGAGTAGAGGATATGAATCCGTGGCGATTGTTCCGGTCAAGTCAGAGGGGAAAATCATCGCGGAGCTTTATCTTTCTGATGAAAAAAAGGATCTTTTTCCTGTCGAGAAGGTCGAATTCTTGGAGGACGTCTCTGTGCAGGTCGGGATTGCTATCCAGAATTCCTTCCTTTACACACAGCTGAATGAATCCCAGAGGAGGCTGATGGACCTGTTCAATTCTGCGTCCATCGGAATTCTGGAATTGGACACAAAAGGATCCATCCTTCAGGTTAACAGCAAAGGCGCCCAGCTTTTGGGCCATTCTTCGCCTGAGAAGTTGCTGGGTCATAACATCAAGATCAGTGAGCTCAATGTCGAGACGGAGGAGTGGGAGAGGTACATTGAGTTGGTGGATGAGACGGGAGGCGGGAATAATTTTACCCTGGTTTTCCGGATCGGTCGGGAGGAACAGCATTTGGAGTTCTCACTCAAATCCGTGAAGGATTCTAAGGGAAATATCACGGGATACAGAGGAACTTTCAATGATGTGACGGACAGAATCCGGCTGGAAGAGGAGAGGCTGAATAAAGCACGGACAGAATCTTTGAAGAATAGGTACTACCAAGAAACCCTGGCCCTGAGAGATGAGATCAAATCCGAATACCCTTTTGAAGAGATGATCGGAGTCAGTCCGGCCCTGCAGAAGATCAAGAAGGCCATCCAGCAGGTTGCGCCCGCAGACACCACCGTCCTGATCAAAGGTGAAACAGGGACAGGGAAGGAACTGGTCGCACGCTATATCCATGAGCTCAGCTCCCGAAAGGATAGGATCCTGGTCAAGGTGAACTGTGCGGCACTTTCGGAAGGATTGATCACTTCAGAGCTTTTTGGACACGAAAAAGGAGCCTTTACAGGAGCTCTCCAGAGGAGAATCGGTAGGTTCGAGTATGCGGACAACGCGACAATTTTTCTGGATGAGATCGGAGACCTGCCGCTTGAAACACAAGCGATGCTCCTTCGTGTGCTGCAGGATGGCGAGTTCGAGAGAGTCGGAAGCTCAAAAACCATAAAAGTCGATGTCAGGCTGATTGCCGCCACGAATCGGGATCTGATGCTCCTTGTCAACGAGAAGAGATTCAGACAGGATTTGTACTTCCGCCTGAATGTATTTTCCTTAGAAATCAGTCCTCTCCGGGATAAAAAAGAGGACATTCCTCTCTTAGCGGCGTATTTCATAGATACTATCGGCAGAAGAATCGGTAAGACGGTCGATAAGGTAAGCGAGGACACGATGAATCTGTTCATGGAATACTCCTGGCCCGGAAACGTCAGAGAATTGCAGAATGTTATCGAGCATGGCTTGGTCATCTCCAGGGGAGACTTTCTGGAGATGCCAGAAGCCTATTTTGTTCAAGGTCCTGGTCAAAAAAGAGCACCAGAGCTTGTTCCTCTTGAAGAGTACGAGAGCAAATACATTCTTGAGGTCCTTCAACACACCCGAGGAGCGATTTACGGGTCCAAAGGAGCTGCGGTCATTCTTGGATTGAAGCCTTCCACGTTGCAAAGCCGCATGAAGAAATTGGGAATCGGGAGGCCGAAGAACCGTTAAATCTGTTCATGAATCATGGAAATACCGATATTTCGGTATTGTAAAGCGGAAACCTCCGTGTGAGGTTTCATCCGTTAATTCGTATCTATTCCTTTTTCAATCACATACGATGGGAGAACAACTTTTTTGGACTTGGCACAGATATTGCTTTATATTTTAAGTGCAATAAAATGAAGAAGAGGAATGTGCGCGACTTGAGATATCTCGTGAAGCCATGAAGATAAAAGGAAAAAAAATAGCTGACATCTCTGTGATGATCGCCGGGAAAGCCGGAGACGGAGTCCTGTTCACGGGGAATGTTCTGGCCAAGATTTTGAAGAGACAGGGATGGTGGGTGTCCACGTACAGGGATTTTCCCTCCAATATAAGAGGAGAACCGACGAATTATACTATTCGAGCAAGCTTAGAGAAGATCTACGGACAGGCGGATGATATCGATGTTTTCATGGCTTTTGATTGCGGAGCGATCATCGATCATGCTGACAAAATTGTGAAGGGAGGAATCTTCCTCTGTGATGGACTGGGTTTAGCCCATGTGGCTCCTTCTCGGATTGACGGAAGGACGTATCATATTTTCCCTCTCAGAAAGCTGGCGCGTGAAAACTTTCAGAGCGAGCTGTATAAAAACATGATTGCTCTCGGGGCATT
Source organism: Candidatus Aminicenantota bacterium (assembly GCA_004378665.1). Lineage (GTDB taxonomy): Bacteria > Acidobacteriota > Aminicenantia > Aminicenantales > Aminicenantaceae > SOIA01. The sequence continues at coordinate 13,621 of SOIA01000061.1, read as the reverse complement.
GAGTCATATTCTGGACCTCGATTTTCGAGTTATCGAAGGGATTATCTCCGAAACTTTCTTGAAGAGGAAAGGAAAAAAGATCGTCCGGAAAAATATTCGTGCCGTTCGATTGGGATGCCAACAGGCAAAAAAAATGATTGAACAGGAGGAGATCCATCCGCTGGTGGAAAAGAAAGATTCGGGCAGGCTTCTTCTTTCTGGGAATGAAGCCATTGCCATGGGATCACTGGCTGCGGGATGTCGGTATTTTGCGGCCTATCCGATCTGCCCGGCCACTGAGATATGGCAGTGGCTGGCTGTGGTCTTGCCCGAGTATAACGGGCTCGTCATCCAGACCGAGGACGAGTTGGCCGCTTTAAACATGGCGCTCGGAGCTTCCTACGCCGGAGCGCGGGCCATGACATCGACCTCTGGTCCTGGAGCCTCGTTGATGATGGAGGCCTTTTCGCTGGCCGGGATGGCGGAAATACCGGTTGTCGTGGCTCATGTCCAGAGAGTCGGTCCGAGCACAGGAATGCCCACAAAAACCGAGCAGTCAGACTTGGATCAATGGGTCTACGGCTCGCATGGTGAATTTCCGCGCATCGTGCTCTCTCCGGGTACCATAGAAGAATGTTTCGAGTTCACCGTCAAAGCTTTTAACCTGGCCGAAAAATACCAGTGTCCGGTGATTCTTCTCACAGAGCAGGACTATGGGCAGAATTTGCGGACGGTCAAAAAATTCGACCTGACCAAGGTCAAGATCGATAGAGGAAAGCTGCTCAACCAGGAGGAACTCGAGGGAATAAAGGATTACAGAAGATACAAATTCACTCCTGATGGGATCTCTCCTCGTGCGCTTCCGGGAATGAAGAACGGACTTCACATGGTCGAAAGCAACGAACATGATCAAAATGGATACCGGGATGAAGATTCCGAGAATAGAATCCGGATGATGCAGAAAAGGATGAGAAAACTCGAGAATGCCGCAAAAGACCTGATTCCTCCAAGAGTGTGGGGCGATAGAGAATCTGAGTTCGGAATCATCGGGTTCGGGTCGACCTTTGGTCCGATCCAGGAAGCTATTGCACAGCTCAAGGATAGGAAGATTAGGGCAAAATACATGCAGATCAGGACCCTCTGGCCGTTTCCCCGGAAGAAAGTCGAAGAATTCCTGGATTCATGCAAAGAAGTTTTTGTCGTCGAGAATAATTTTACGGGGCAGTTGGGACAGCTGATCCGAAGCCAGGTCCAGATGCCCATCAGAATAAAAAATATCTTGAAGTATTCAAGTCAGGCTTTCAGGCCTCAAGAGATATCGTCACAGATTCAGATGGCTGTTCGATGAAGAAGGATAAAGATTTCCACCTGAGCGATCCCACCTGGTGTGCGGGCTGCGGCATTTATGGGATCTTTGCGTCTCTGAAAAAGGCAGCCGTTGCGCTGGACCTCGATCCTGAAGAACTGGTCCTTGTGACAGGGATTGGATGCCATGGGAGGTTGAATAATCATTTTAAAGCCTATGGTTTTCATGCTCTCCATGGAAGGGCCTTGCCAGTGGCTCAGGGCGTCAAGCTGTCCAATCCATCTCTGCCTGTGGTTGCGATCAGCGGAGATGGTGATGCCTACTCCATCGGGCTGGGACATTTCATACATGCCTTGAGGCGGAATATCAATATCACCTATTTGGTCGTGGACAACAGACTCTACGCATTGACTCAAGGGCAAAGCTCTCCCACGAGTCACAGAGGATATGTTTCCGCGTCAGCCCCCTACGGGACAAAAGAAAACCCTCTTGACGGCCCTCGGCTGGCTCTGGCTTCTGGCGGAACCTTTATTGCCCGGGGATTCTCAGGAAACCCAAAACAGTTAGCTTCCCTGATCGAAAAGGGGATGACACACAGAGGCTTTTCCTTTATTGAGGTTTTGAGTCCGTGCGTGACGCAAAATAAAGTCAACACAATTCAGTGGTTCAGAGAGAATATTACTCAGATCGATGAGGACCCGAAGTATGACCCGAGAAACAGAACGCAAGCGCAGGGAAAACTGACTCATGAGGGTAAAATTCAAGTGGGTTTGATCTATGTTGATGACAAACCCTCCTATGAGGATCTTGTTATGCCCGATAGGGATAATCCCCTTGTTTGGAATGATCTGAATCCCGATATCGAGAGATTTGAAAAAATCATGGAAAAATTTCAATGATATAATAGAATATTAAAATTTACTGAAAGGAGATTGATTTGATGAAAGAAAAAGTCGAGAAATCACTGGATAAGGTGCGTCCGGCTCTTATGGCTGATGGAGGAAATGTGGAGTTGATAGAAGTGGAGGATGGTGTCGTGAAGGTGAAGTTGACAGGAGCATGCAGCGGATGCCCGATGTCCCAGATGACCTTGAAGTTGGGGATTGAGAGACATCTCAAGAAAGAAATCCCGGAGATCAAGGAAGTCGTGGCCGTTTGAAACAGAGGAAAATGAGCAGAAGTCAAATCTGTTGTCTTGATTTCCGCGTCAATAGATGAAGAGAAGGTCAAAATGAAAAGAGTGTATCTGGATCATATTGCTTCGACACCGCTTCACTCAGAGGTGTTCGAGGCGATAGTCCCCCATTTGAAGGAAAATTTTGGCAATCCTCAGAGTCTTCATTCTGTCGGTCAGGAAGCCCTCAAAACCGTGGAGGAGGCCAGAGAGAAGGTGGCTCAGCTCATTCATGCCCGGCCTTCGGAGGTCTACTTCACGTCCAGCGGTTCTGAGTCCAACAATTTTGCACTCAAAGGGCTTGCGCATGCACAGAAGAGCCGGGGAACCCATATCGTTCTTTCCGCTGTCGAGCATCAATCCGTTCTGCATTCGGCCAAGAGCCTTGAAAAGCTCGGATTCCGCACGAGTCTCGTTCCAGTGGATAAATTTGGCATGGTGAACCCGGAAGATGTCAAGAAAGCCATCATTAAAGAGACAGTTCTTGTTTCTGTGATGCTGGCCAACAGTGAAGTGGGCACTGTTCAACCTGTTGAGGAAATTGCCGGAGTTTGCCGCAAGCGCGACGTTCTTTTTCACACAGACGCGGTCGCGGCTGTGGGAAATATCCCGGTCAATGTAACAGAGCTGGGAGTCGACGCTTTAAGTCTGGCCGGGAATCAGTTCTACGGTCCTAAAGGAAGTGCAGCCTTGTTCGTGAAAAAAGGAACACGGATTCTTCCCTTCATCGAGGGAGGCATCCAGGAAGGAGGACGAAGAGCCGGAACCGAGGACGTGGCGGCAATTGTTGGGATGGGCAAGGCGGCTGAGATAGCGATGAGGGATATGGCAAAGCGCGCGGAGAAGGAGAGGCCGTTGAGAGACAGGCTCATCCAGGAATTTCCCAGGCGAGTGGACCATGTGTTCCTCACCGGTCATCCGGAAAAACGACTTCCGTATCATGCCAGTTTTTGTATCGAGTTTATCGAAGGAGAGGCGATGCTGTTGAACCTGGATATGCAGGGGATCTCTGCCTCCAGCGGTTCGGCGTGCACGTCTAAAGCGCTGAAGGCGTCCCATGTGCTTTTGGCTATGGGGATCGACCATGCCCTGGCCCAGGGATCACTGGTGTTCAGCTTGATCGAAGGCACGACGACCAAAGATATCGACTATCTTCTTGAAGTCTTTCCGCCCGTCATAGAAAGACTGAGGAAGATGTCTCCTTTGTACACCCAATATTTGGAGGAAAAAGAAAAATGATTTATAGCGAAAAAGTCATGGAGCATTTTCAGAATCCGCGGAATGTGGGAGTGATCAAGGATGCGGATGGAGTCGGTCAGGTGGGCAATCCTGTCTGCGGCGACGTGATGAGTTTCTCCATCAAGGTGAAAGACAACCGCATCAAGGATGTCAAGTTTCAAACATTCGGCTGCGGAGCCGCGATCGCCGTCTCCAGTATAGTGAGTGAGATGGCGATGGGAAAAACCCTTGAAGAAGCCATGAAAATCACGAATGAGAGTGTGGCTGAGGAGCTGGGAGGATTGCCGAAGAATAAACTCCACTGTTCGAACCTCGGGGCAGACGCTCTCCATGCCGCCATCAAGGATTACCAGGAAAAACAAAAGGGCGCACACAAAGAGAAAGACGAAGAGGTTCCTGCGGAGAAACCAGCTGAGAGCGAGGCGTGCCGCTGTCCCTACTGCGAGGGTCCACTTGGAGAGTTGAAGGATTTTTGCAGCGCCTGCAATCTTGAACTCGAGGACTGCCCGGAGTGCGGAAAGGCCAAGAAAAAAGGAGCGAAGGACTGCCCTCACTGCGGAGCCACAAAGCCGAGAATCTAAAAGCATTGAAGGATTTATGTTTGCTTGACCCACATACAGATGATACGGAGGCTGAGGGAAGATGAAGGCTGATGTGAAGCTGGATTGCTTCGGGCTGCTCTGTCCTATGCCCATCATCCAGACCGCGCAAAAAATCAAAGAAATGAAGATCGGCGAAGTTCTGGAAGTGGCCTCGACGGATCAAGGGATCAAAGAGGATATGCCTTCCTGGTGCAGGCAAACCGGACACGAGTTTTTGGGATTAGAGGAGGATGGCGAGATCATCCGGGCCTACGTCAAGAAACTGAAGGACTGAACAAGCAGATGCTGAGAATAACGATTAAAAAGGAAGGGAAGAACGCGCGCGTGCTCCGCCTGGAAGGAAAGATATGCCAGGAGTGGATTAAAGAACTCGAAGCCGAAATTAGCCAGGGTTTGGATGAGGGGAAAAAGATAATCCTTGATTTCTCGGAAGTGGGTTTTATGGATGAGGAAGCGGCGGATATGATCAACCGCTTTCCTCTGCAGAATGTCGAGAAAAGAAACGGCTCTTTATTCATCCGAACAATGCTAAAAATAGATGATCGGGGAGAAAAATGAAAAAAGAGGAAAGAAAGGACAGGATTAGTAGATTGAAAAAAGAGAGGAACGCCGTCATTCTCGTTCACAATTATCAGGTCGGTGACGTCCAGGACGTCGGCGATTATATCGGAGATTCGCTGGGATTAAGCCAGCAAGCCGCACGGGCGAAGGAAGATGTCATCGTCTTCTGTGGTGTTCACTTCATGGCAGAGACAGCCGCGATCCTGGCTCCGGAGAAGACAGTCCTGATGCCGGAGATCAAGGCCGGGTGTCCGATGGCGGATATGATCACCGCAGAAGAACTTCGAGACTGGAAGCGGAGTTACCCGGGAAGAAAGGTCGTCTGCTATGTCAACACCTCTGCGGCAGTCAAAGCCGAATGTGATGTCTGCTGCACATCTTCGAACGCCGTCAATGTTGTGAATTCCATAGAGGGGGAGGAAATTCTTTTTGCGCCGGACAAGAACCTCGGGGCTTACGTGGCCCGCCATACTCAAAAAAAGATTATTCCCTGGGATGGGTATTGCTATGTCCACAACAACATTCTTGCCAAAGACGTCAGGAAAACAAAATCGCTCTATCCCGAGGCAGAGGTCTGGGTTCATCCGGAATGCCGGCCTGAAGTCATAGATATCGCGGACAAGGTTTTGTCCACAGGGGGGATGGTGAAAGAGGCCCACACTACGACCAAGACAGACTTTATCATCGGGACTGAGACGGGTATAATCTACCGGATGAAAAAGGAGAATCCGACCAAGAATTTCTATCCTGCAAGAGACCAGTCCTTCTGTTCGAACATGAAGAAAACTGATTTAAAGAAAGTCTTAAGGTCTCTGGAAGATATGGTATATAAGGTCGAAGTCGCTCCGGAAATAAGCAGGAGGGCAAGAGGAGCCATAGAGAAAATGGTCGCACTATAAGGAGGAAAAAATGAAAAAAAGAAGCGAGGAAAATTTAAAGAATGCTTTTGCAGGAGAGAGCCAGGCCCACATGAAGTATATGGCTTTTGCGGATAAGGCGGAAAAGGAGAATCTTCCGAATGTCGCCCGGTTGTTTAGGGCCAATAGCTTTGCTGAACAGATTCATGCTGCCAATCATCTCAGGACTCTATCAGGCATCGGGAAGACCTCTGGAAACCTCAAGGAAGCCATCGAAGGGGAAACCTATGAGGTGGAAGAAATGTACCCTTCTTTCATCAGCATGGCTCAAGAAGAGCAGGAGAAAGGTGCAGAAACGGTGACCAAATGGGCTTTAGAGGCCGAAAAGGTCCATGCGGGGCTTTACAAGAAAGCCAAAGGCGCCGTGGATAACGGACAGGACATGGAGTTTATGCCTGTCCATGTCTGTCAGGTGTGTGGATTCACTCTCGAGGGCGAAGCTCCCGAGAAATGTCCGCTGTGCGGCTCTCCCAAGGATAAATTCTCAAGATTTTAAGAAATAGGGAAATAAGGGACGTTCCCCATATGAGGCTGATATGAATTTAGATCCAAAACTTCAACCTTATGAGATCCTGGCTGTGGCCGTCCGTTCGGAGGTCGATGCCGCGGATTTCTATTCCAGACTGTTGGAGAAGATCAAGAATGAGCTTCTGAGACAGAAGCTCAAGTTCTTGATCTTCGAAGAAAAAAAACACTGCAAGATACTCGAGAGGCTTTTTTCTCAAAGATTCCCTGAAAAAGAACTCAAGCTCCCAAAAAAATCCTTCCTCCCTCCGATCAAGGCGTCACTTAATGACAAAGCCTTTGTTCTCGACCTTTTTAAAGCCGCACTCCAGGTTGAAAAAACCAGTGAGCAGTTCTATAAAGAGGCGAGTGAGAAGGCAGAGGATGAGAACAGCCAGAAGATACTTGCATATTTAAGCCGGGTGGAGAGGAGTCATTATTTCATGGTCAAATCAGAGATCGATCTTCTTGAGAAATTTCCAGATTACTATGATGTCGAAGCTTTTCATTTTGGCCATGACATGGTGCATCTTGGACCTTAGGCCTGACATTCACGCCTCACGCTGAAAGACGGTCAAACAGCCGGGAAAAAAGACAGAGCAGAGCTCCTCTGCTTTTCTATTTATTCAGGTTTTGTATATAATCATAGAGCAGGCAGAAAGAAGAAGGGCATTTCTTTCAACACCCGTTCTTGCGCAGACCCAGCAGGTTTTTTTCCAGTCAGGTTTTTTTGAGAGAAAAGATGATCAGCGGAACGTCCCCATAATAAGGAGGAAACGAAAAAGTGGCGCGTTTACCGAAAAAAATCCGGAAGAGAGATAATTCTCTGGTTGGCTTTGACAAGCAGAAAATAGAGAGAGCCATATTCCGAGCGGCTCTCGAAGCTCTCGCTGATGAAAAGAAAGCCGCTCATACAGCCGATGTTTCCACAGAGAAAGTCCTGGAGAGAGTGACTGAGGTCTTTAAAGACAAGACCCCTTCTGTTGAAGAGATCCAGGATATCGTGGAAGAGGTGTTGATGCAGGAAGGTTTGAGCTCTGTTGCCCGTAGCTACATCCTCTACCGTGAAGAACATCAAGACATCAGACAGGTCAAGGTCATTTATGGCGTCAGGGATGACCTGAAACTTCCTTTGAATACTCTTTTTGTCCTCAAAAAGCGCTATCTGTTGAAGGATGATGAGAAGAACATCGTCGAAACACCCAGAGAGCTTTTCCGCAGGATTGCCGGAAGTGTCAGTGAAGGAGAGGCGAATTTCAAATCCAAGAGAAACAAAAATGAGGTGGAAGAGAAATTTTTCCGGATGATGACCAGTTTTGAATTTTTGCCCAATTCGCCCACACTGATGAATGCCGGGACTTCACTCGGGCAGCTGTCTGCCTGTTTTGTGCTTCCGGTCGAAGATTCCATAGAAGGGATCTTTGGAGCTCTAAAGAATATGGCTAAGATTCATCAGACCGGTGGCGGTACGGGTTTTGATTTTTCCCGGTTGAGGCCGAAGGGAGACCTGGTTTCTTCCACTAAGGGGGAAGCTTCCGGCCCTGTTTCCTTCATGAGCATTTTTAACCAGGCCACTGGAGTCATTGTCCAGGGAGGCAGAAGGCGTGGAGCCAACATGGGCATCCTGCGCTGTGACCATCCGGATATCGTTGATTTCATCGAAGCCAAGATTGAGGAAGGGGCTTTTTCCAATTTTAACCTTTCCGTGGGCGTGACCGATGGGTTTATGGATGCTGTCAGAAGAAACAGCAAATTTGACCTGGTCAATCCCCGGACAAGAAAGACTGTCAAATCCGTCAAGGCCAGAGTTCTGTTTGACCTGATCGTGTACTCTACGTGGCGTACGGGAGACCCGGGACTGATTTTTCTCGATGAGATCAACCGCCGGAACCCGACTCCTCGGCTCGGTCGGATAGAGGCAACGAATCCGTGCGGGGAAATTCCTCTCCTGCCCAATGAGAGCTGCAACCTGGCATCGGTCAATCTGTCGAAGTTCGTGAGGAACGGTTCCATGGAATGGGACAGACTGGAAGATGCTATTGAATGGGGGGTGCGCTTTTTAGATGATGTGATAGAAGTCAACTCCTATCCTCTTCCTCAGATTCAAGAGATGACCTTTGCCAACCGCAAGATCGGCTTGGGTGTGATGGGTTTTGCAGACATGCTGATCAAATTGGGAATTCCTTATAATCAGGAGAGTGCAGTCCGGGTGGCGTTGAAGGTCATGAAATTTGTCCGCGACGCCTCCCTTAAGGCATCCCAGGCTCTGGCTCGAGAGAGAGGCGTATTCCCCAACCATAAGGAGTCCATCTATCCGAAGAAGAACATGCGGATGCGCAATGCCACTGTGAACACTGTGGCTCCGACCGGAACCATAAGCATCATTGCGGGCTGTTCGAGCGGGATCGAGCCTCTGTTCGCGCTCAGCTTTGTCCGCAACGTTCTATCCGGGAGAAAACTCTATGAGATCCACTCCCTGTTTGAAGAGGAACTCAGGATGAGGAGCCTGTATTCAAAAGAGCTCCTGGCTGAGGTCGGAAAAGTAGGATCAATACGGGACATCAAGCAGTTCCCTGCGGATATAAGGAAAGTCTTTGTCACCGCCTTTGATGTTCCCCCTAAACACCATCTGCGGATTCAGGCCGCTTTTCAGAAATACACCGATAATTCTGTTTCCAAAACCATAAATTTACCTTTTGACTCCACTGTGGAGGATGTGCGCAAGATTTATCTGTTGGCTCATGAGTTAAAATGCAAAGGGATCACGATATACCGCTACGACACCAAGAAAAACCAGGTGCTGGCTTTTGATTCGCGGATCGGAGAAGAGAGGGAAGAACTTCTGGATTTTATCATGGCCGAATCCGAGTACGCGGGAGGATGCCCTTCTGGGATGTGTCCCTTTTGAAACGAGGCAAGGAGATGAAAAGCGCAAAACAGAGAATCGGGGAAATTATTGCAGTTTTATACAAGGCGTATCCCAAAAGCCGGACCGTTTTGAGGTTTGAATCGCCTCATCAGATTCTTGTGGCCACCATTCTATCTGCGCAGTGCACCGATGAAAGAGTCAACCAGATCACTCCATCACTTTTCAAAAAGCATCCGACTCCACACGATTTCGCTTCGGCGGACCCAAAAGTTTTAGAAATGGAAATCAAATCCACAGGCTTTTTCAGGAATAAAACCAAGAGCATCATCGGAGCGTCCAAAAAGATCGTCGAGGATTTTGACGGAGCGGTCCCGGATAACATGGAAGACCTCCTGACTCTTCCCGGAGTGGCCAGGAAGACGGCCAATATCGTCCTCTCCAGTGCTTTTCAAAAGGCAGAAGGCATCGCCGTCGACACCCATGTGAAACGTCTGTCTCAGAGATTGGGTTTGAGCAAGGAGAATGTCCCCGATAAAATTGAACAGGACCTGATAGCGATCGTTCCTAAAAAAGACTGGATCGATTTCAATTACATGCTCGTCCTCCACGGCCGTAGAGTCTGCCCATCGCGGAAGCCGCGCTGTCCGGAATGCCAGCTGAGGCACCTCTGCCCTTCGGCGAGCGAGTTTTATCCTGAAAATGAACTGAATATTCCTAAGTCGTTCAGATGATCAAAGAAGCCATGCTCTACCGTACCCTTCCTGGGCAGAAGGTCTCCTGTTTTCTCTGCAGTCATCTGTGTCAAATTGTGGACTCAAAATTTGGATTTTGCGGTGTCAGGCAAAATAAAGAGGGAAAACTCTACACTCATGTCTACGGGGAAGTCATCGCGGCTCATGTCGACCCCATCGAAAAAAAGCCTCTCTATCATTTTTTGCCAGGAACAACGTCCTTCTCTATCGCGACAATAGGATGCAATTTCCGCTGCCCGTTCTGTCAGAACTGGTCGATCTCTCAGTCCAACAAGAGGAAAGACAGCGGAGTATCCGGTCACACGCTGCTCCCCGAGGATGTGGTGTCTGCAGCCGAGAAATCCGGCTGCCGCAGTATTTCCTACACGTATACTGAGCCTACGATTTTCTACGAGTATGCTTACGACACAGCTCAACTCGCCGCAAAAAAGGGATTGGCCAACATATTCGTGACTAACGGCTACATGACTGCTGAAGCTCTGGAAACTTTTCATCCCCATTTGAACGCCTGCAATGTGGACCTGAAATCTTTCCGAGAGGAATTTTATAAGGAGATGTGTCAGGGGCATCTTCAGCCTGTCCTGGATTCGATCCGGCAGATGAAAAAGATGAACATCTGGGTGGAAGTCACCACACTCGTGGTTCCAGGCCAGAATGACAGCATCGATGAACTCCGGAGCATTGCCCGGTTCATCGCCGAAACAGACCCGGATATTCCTTGGCATCTCAGCCGGTTCCATCCCGATTATCAATTCACCGATGCTCCGGCAACCCCCGTCGAAGTCCTGCATAAGGCGCGTTCCATCGGTGAGGAAGAAGGGCTTCGCTACGTGTACATCGGGAATGTCTGCGGGGAGTCAGAAAGCACCCAATGCCCGTCTTGTGGAAGGATCCTCATCCGGAGAGATGGATTCCATGTTTCGGATAACAAAGTGAAGGATTCCGCATGTCCCTTCTGCGGAAATAAAATAGGCGGACGGTTCGAGCAGAACCCGAAGCCAGAATAAATCAACAGGAATGTGCGGAGGGATAGAGTGAGCGGTTCCGCATTGGTCACAGACCTGGATGAATTGACAATGGCGGTCAGCGGTTTCGAACAGCATCTTAAGAATAAAATGAGTGAAGATACAGAGGAAGCTTAGGAATGAAAAGATACAGGTTTCTCGAACACACCGCCGATGCGAAATTTCAGGCTTTTGGAGAGACCCTCGAAGAAGCCTTTGGCAATGCAGCTTTGGCCACGGCGTCTTTGATGTGGGACTGGCAGGAGATCGAACCAAAAGTTGAGCTTGAGGTGGAAATCAAAGGGAAAGACCTCGAGCAGCTGCTCTCCAGCTTTCTGGAAGAGATCATCTATCTGTTGGATTCCAGATCGTTCCTGCTGGGTTCTCCGGATCACATCCGGATCGAGAAAACAGAAGGCCTGTACAGATTGAAGGCTCTTTTCAGAGGGGATAACTACTCTGAAAAATATAAAATCCATGGCGATGTGAAGGCCATAACCTACGATGAAATGGAGATTGAAAGCAGAGACCGTTTCATGGTTCAGGTTGTGGTCGATGTTTGAGGTGTCAGGATGGATCTAAAAAAGATTAATGATTATACCTGGGAAATTCCCAAATCCGGGGATATGAAGGTCCCCACGGTGATCTATACGTCTTCGAAGCTTCTCGAAGGTGTGAAACGCGATCGGACACTTCAGCAGGCCAGGAACGTGGCCTGCCTGCCCGGGATCCTGAAAACCGCCTATGTGATGCCCGACGCCCATCAAGGATACGGTTTTCCGATTGGTGGAGTGGCGGCTTTTGATCTGGAGCAGGGGATCATCTCTCCCGGAGGAGTCGGCTATGATATCAACTGCGGGGTGCGGCTGCTGAAGACAGACTACACAGAAAAAGATATCCATGAAAAAAGAAAGCAGCTTTTAGACGAGATTTTCAGGGAGGTTCCGGCCGGGGTGGGTAAAGGAGGGATAACGCGTTTGAACCGGAACGTTCTCTTGGAGGTTTGTGTCAAAGGAGCGGAATGGGCAGTGGAGAACGGATACGGTTGGAATGAGGATTTGAAGCGCACAGAAGAGAACGGGAGGGTGAGGGAAGCGGATCCCGGCCATCTCTCCCTCCGTGCCATAGAGCGCGGGATGCCCCAGTTAGGGACACTGGGTGCTGGGAATCATTTTCTGGAGATCCAGAAGGTCATCGAGATCTTTAATCAGGATGTGGCGCGGGTGTTCGGGATTCACTCAACAGGCCAGATTTTAGTGATGATCCACTGCGGAAGCCGGGGACTGGGCCATCAGGTGGCCTCTGATTATATCCGGTTGATGGAGAATAAGATCGGCAGCCGGGGATTGCCCGATAGAGAGTTGATCAATGCGCCTGTCCGTTCCCCACTGGGCCAGCAGTACTATAAATCCATGAGCGCGGCGGTCAATTATGCTTTTGCGAACCGCCAGATGATCGCCCATTGGGTCCGGAATGTTTTCAAGAAAGTCATCGGAAGCTCGGAAGGGATGGACCAGGTCTATGATGTCTGTCACAACGTGGCGAAGATCGAGAAGCACAGCATTGACGGCCGGCTCAAAGATGTATGTGTGCACCGTAAAGGGGCCACACGAAGCTTTGGTCCTGGCCGGGAAGAGATTCCCGAAGTCTACCGTTCCGTGGGTCAGCCGATAATCATTCCAGGAAGCATGGGAACAGCCTCTTACATCCTCGTCGGGACGCGGGAAGCGGAACAGTTGAGTTTTGGTTCCACGGCCCACGGCGCGGGGAGGGTGATGTCCAGGCATGAAGCGATCCGCCGTTTCAGGGGGGAAAAGATCAAGCAGGACCTGGAGAGTCGGGGAATCGAGCTCAAATCCACAAGCTGGAAAGGAGTGGCTGAGGAGGCTTCTCAGGCTTACAAGGATGTGGATGAGGTCGTCAATGTTTCCCACAAGGCGGGCATAGGGAAGCTCGTCGCAAAGGTCGTCCCTGTCGGCGTGATGAAGGGCTGATCTACGTGATGATCTTGTCGATCTCTTTTTCCGCGTAATCCTCGAAATCCTGAGCCAGCGCGTATTCACTTTTGAGCATCATGTAGTGGCTGTGCTCGACCTTGCTCAGGTACTCGAGAACCTTTTTCTGAGTCTCGTCCACCCTTTTTGCAAGCTCGGCGTAAAAATTCTCTGCGGATTTCTCCGACTCCATTGCCTGGAAAAGGATATCCGTCAGGGAAGAAGACGGGCTGATGTCGATGGCAGGAAGCAGGTCTTCGTCCACTTTGTCCGGGAGTTGAATTTCCTCGCCGGAATGCTGTGTCGCATAAAGCTTTTCGAGGATTTCCCGGTGTTTGTTTTCTTCGAAAGCCAACCACTGGAATTTTTCTTTGAGCAGGGGATTGGACAGCCTGCGGGCTATGCCCGAGTAGGTTTGATTCGCGTCTATCTCCGCTTTGACCGCCATGGCCAAAAGTTCCTTGGCCGGGGCTGTTGATACATCTAACATTTTTATCTCCTTGTTGTGAATGATTTCGATATCTGTCCACTCACGCAGTTTTTCTTTTTCAAAGAGCCTCTGAAGTCTTCCGCTCTTCTTGGATACCCTATTTTAATAAGGATGCTCAGAAATGAAAAGAGGAAAGTGGAAAGAATGTGAAGTTGACATTTTATTCAATTCTTTCTATTTTACTGAAAGCCATGAAAGTCATCCTCGCCGGTTACAATGTGGACAAGGAG